>NZ_JBQOUY010000018.1:0-50620 GCF_052216985.1 Acidaminococcus nyctereutis | reverse complement strand
TATTCTCCTTTCAGTTCTTCGTGGTGGTTGAGGTGAAATGTAGCTTAGATATGTCTTTATTTTATCGTAAGACAAGGGGTCTTGTGAACAGGAGTGTCCACAAGACCCCAACATTTATTATAGAACCCTTTTTCTGTCCCCAAATTTCCCCATTTCTTTTGCTATACTGGAAAAAAAGGAATCCCATTACAGGAGGTACAGGCCATGGAGAGAAAAATAGAACAAAGAGAGATGCAGGCAGGGGAAAAGGGAATATGGGAAAAAGGGTCACGGGAACTGGATCAGATGTTCCTGACACTTCCGCCCCGGGAGGCGTATCCTCTCATCCTGGCGAAAGCCTGGGAAGGCAGCGGCCGGGCCTCGCTCCTCCTGGCTCTGTATCTGGATGGGGGATACGAAACTTTCTTCCTGGATAAAGGCCAGGCCCGGGCGTATGCTTCCGCCGCTTTTCAGGCCGGTGATCCGGTGGCTCCTGCCTTTGGGGCACTGAAAGACCTGCCCAATGTGGGAGAATCCGTCCGGGTGTTCGTCCGGCAGAGAGGAAAAATCCGAGCCCTGGCGGCAGAAGGGGACTTCCTGGCCCAGTACTATCTGGGGATCATGTACGCTTACGGGGAAGGGGTGGACCCTTCTTACGAAGGAGCCCTGGCCTGGTTCGAGAAATCTGCCACCCAGGGCTTCGCAGCCGCCCAGCTGGCCATGGGTTCCTTCCTCCGGCTGGGGAGCAAGGGGGAAAATAGCGGTTGGCGGGAGAAACGGCTGGAATGGTATCGAAAAGCCACCGAACAAGGCCATGCAGAAGCCCAGCTGCGCCTGGCCCAGGAATACCGGCTGCACTTCCATGCCCTGGACCAGGCCAAGATCTGGTACGAAAGAGCCGCCCGCCAGGGCCACCCTGCAGCTTGTGAGATCATGGGAGATTTTTGGGAAAAAGGATACCTGGGCCAGGCAGAACCTGCCCAAGCCCTGGCCTGGTACCGCAGAGCCTACCAAAGAGGCAGCTCCAGTGCCTGCCTCGCCATCGCCAGCCTGTACGAAGCAGGCCGAGGCGTCCCCCAATCCTGGCAGCAGGCGGCCCTGTGGTATAAAAAATATTGGGAAAGATAGGAATTGTACTGAAATTTGGATAGGAAAGAGTGTATGATGGGAGTAGGAAGAAATCAAAGCAATTTGTAAAATAAAAATATGATACAATATTCTTATATTTCTTTACTTTCCATGGTAAGTGCGCTATAATAAATTTGGTTGTACCAAACCAATGATCAGTGGGTTACTATGATAAGGTAACACACCGAGGAGCTCTAACGCCTTGCCATTTGGCAAGGCGTTATCTCTTTTATGGGAATAAAATACAAAGAAGGGCGGGCAAGGTTATGGAATACGGGATTGGGTTGGATGTAGGAATCGGATCAGTGGGCTGGGCTATCCTGGCACTGGATCATGAAGAAAATCCTTGGGGAATCATTGATTTGGGCAGCCGGATCTTTGATGCAGCAGAACAGCCTAAAACAGGAGCTTCATTAGCACTGCCCAGGAGGGAAGCTAGAAGTATGCGACGCCGTCTGCGCCGGCGCAGACACCGTCTGGAACGGATACGGAACCTTTTTATCAAATGTGGACTGCTGACAGCAGAACAGCTGGATCATCTGTATGACGGGAATCTGGAAGATGTGTATGCTCTCCGTGTCAGAGCCCTGGATGAACGGCTGACGGATGAAGAGGTGGCACGGGTTCTACTGCATCTGGCCCATCGCCGAGGCTTTAAAAGCAATCGGAAAGCGGAATCCCAAAGCGCAGAAGCAGGGGAACTGAAAAAAGCCATCAGCCTAAACCAGAAAACCATGGAAGAAAACCACTATCGGACGGTGGGGGAAATGTTCTGCAAAGATCCCCGTTATACAGAATACAAGAGGAATCGGGGTGGAAATTACCTTAACACGGTGGACCGGGCCATGGTGGAAGACGAAGGCCGCAAGATCCTGGAAATCCAGGAAAAACTGGGAAACAGCAAACTGAATGGGGATTTTCAAGAATCCTATCTTTCTATCTTGCTGAGCCAGAGGCAGTTTGATGAAGGGCCTGGGGGAAAAAGCCATTACGGAGGAAATCAGATCCTGAACAAGGTAAGGCCTTGTACTTTTGAAGATGGAAGCAATGGAGCGCCAGCAGAAAAGAGATCTCCCAAAGTCTGTTATTCCTTTGAATATTTCAATCTTCTTCAGAAAGTGAACCATTTGCGTCTGACCTCTTCTAAAGATAACAGGGGACTGGATGAAGCAGAACGGAAAAAGGTCATCGCGCTGGCAAAGGACAAAGCAGATCTGCGTTTAGGAAAGATCCGGGAAACACTGCAGATTCCTCAGGAATATCGATTCCAGGGTGTTTCCTACAGCACAAAGGAATGCCCCAAGGAAACTGAGAAAAAAGCGAAATTCAATTATTTACCGTTCTATCATCAGATGCGGAGAATCTTAAAAGTAAAAGCCCAACTTGATATTAGGGATTATTCTTTGGATATATTAGATAAAATCGGACAGATCCTTGCCTTTTATAAGGGAGATGATGCCAGACGGAAGGAATTGGAGAAACTGCAACTTGCTCCGAAAGCCATCGAAGCTCTGTTGGAAATGAATGGAACCAGCAAGTTCTCCCATTTGTCACTGAAGGCCATCCGAAAGATTACACCTTTCCTGGAACAGGGCATGACCTATGATAAAGCCTGCGAGGCAGCTGGATACGATTTTCGGGCCCATCGGGCGAATAAGTCTTTTTTGCTTCCGGCCAATGTACCGGAACTGGAAGATATTACAAACCCAGTAGTACGCCGCGCCATCGGACAGACCATCAAAGTGGTCAATGCTATTATCCGGAAGCAGGGAAGCAGTCCCTTGTATGTCAATGTGGAACTGGCACGGGAAATGGCCAAAGATTTTCAGGAACGGAAGAAAATCGAAAAAATCAACAAAGAAAATCAAGAAAATAATGACAACCTGATGGATGAAATCAGGAAAGAAAACAACAAACTTAATCCGTCCGGTATGGATTTGATGAAATTGAAATTGTGGAATGAACAGGATGGAATCAGTCCTTATTCACAGAAACATATTGAGAGAGAACGACTGTTTGAAACAGGCTACGTGGATATCGATCATATAGTTCCCTACAGCATCAACTTTGATGACAGCTATAAAAACAAGGTACTGGTGTTTTCTTCAGAAAACCGGGATAAGGGAAACCGTTTGCCCTATCAATATCTTCTGAAGAAATATGGGCAGGATGCGGCGGATCGGTTCAAAGTTTGGGTTAACAACAATGTACGGGATTACCAAAAACGGCAGAGACTCCTGAAAGAAAAAATGACGAAAGAAGAAATATCCGGCTTTAAGGAACGGAACCTGAGTGATACCAAATATATTTCCCGGTTTATGTATAATTTCATTCGGGACCATCTGGAATTCGCCCCTTCTGAAACAGGGAAAAAGAAGAGGGTATTGGCCGTCAATGGAATGATTACTTCCTATCTGCGGAAACGGTGGGGCATCCGTAAAATCCGGGCCAATGGGGATAAACACCATGCTGTGGACGCGGTGGTCATTGCCTGCACCACGGATAAGATGATCCGTGACCTGACTCTTTATTCGGAAGAAAGGGAAAACAAGTATGATGTGGATGAGCAGGGAAGCCGTTTGGTAAATAAATCAACCGGGGAAATCCTGAAAGAATTCCCACTTCCTTGGGACGGATTCCGGCAGGAATTGGATGCCCGCTGTTCTGATCATCCGGAACGGGGATTGGCTGGCTTACCTTTCTATATGAACAAAGATTTGAATGATATCAAACCGATTTTTGTTTCTCGGATGCCCCGGAGAAAGGTGACTGGGGCTGCCCATAAAGACACCATTCGCAGTGCTAGACATATTGCTGAAGGAATCACGGTTTCGAAAGTACCGCTGAACAATTTGAAACTGGGTAATGATGGGGAAATCACGGATTATTATAATCCAGATAGTGACCGTCTGTTGTATGAGGCCTTGAAAGAACGGCTAAAACAGTTTAGAGACAAGAGCAAGGACGCTTTTCAGGAGCCATTCTATAAGCCCAAAGCAGACGGAACTAGAGGGCCATTGGTTAAAAAAGTGAAAATCCAATCGAAAGCGACTTTGGCGGTTCCTGTGGAAAAGAAAACGGGAGTTGCAGATAATGACAGCATGGTCCGTGTGGATGTATTTAAGGTTGAGGGGGAAGGGTATTATCTGGTGCCGATTTATGTAGCAGATACGGTAAAGAAGGATTTGCCGCAAAAAGCAGTAACACCTGGTAAAACGTATGAAAATTGGAAAGTGATGGATGAAAAGGACTTTCTATTTTCGTTGTATCCAAATGATTTAATTAAGATTGAAAGCAAGCAAGATATTTCCTTCTCTCTGGTTAATGAAGATAGTGGTCTTCTCAAAACAATTAAAAGCAACCAATGCTTTGTATATTATATAAAAACTGGAATTGCTAATGGTTCGATTAAAGTTATTACTAATGATCATTGCTATCAAAAACTAAGCTTAGGGGTAAAGACGCTAAAGTCAATTGAAAAATATCAAGTGGATGTATTGGGAAAAGTTCATCCTGTGAAAAAAGAAGTCCGTCAAAAATTTACCATTCAACAGAAGGCTCGATGATGGATAAGGCAGGTCTTAATCAATGGGGTATCGCAATATTGTGATTGTTTCTGCTGCTACTTTATCCTGCAGGGAAAATCAGCTGATTATTTTCAATGAGGAAAACAACAAGGTCCCCATCGAGGATATCAATGCCATTGTTTTGGAAAACCGGCAGAGCAAAATCAGTCTGGCAGCGTTGGAACAGCTAGTTTCCAGTAATGTGACGGTATACCTGTGTGATCAACAACATTTGCCCAGCGCCGTGGTACTTCCTTTTTATCAGCATTCTACCAATGCAGAGGTCATTGAGAGGCAGGAACATCTTTCTGTTCCTCAAACGAAACAAATCTGGAAACAGATTGTCATGGCCAAAATCCAGAACCAAGGGCGTTGCCTAAAGGAAAGGGGGGATAAGGAAGGAATCCAATATTTAACGGAATTAGCCAAAACGGTGACCAGCGGGGATGTCCATAATGTGGAAGCCACTGCAGCCCGGTATTATTTTCGACGGGCATTTGGAGATCAATTTTCCAGGACGGGAGATGATGGAAGAAACAGTGCATTGAATTACGGGTATGCCATTATGCGGGGGCTGATTGCCAGGCTGCTTACAGGGTATGGTTTCATGGTCATTCGGGGAATCCATCATGGCAATAAGTACAACAGCTTCAACCTGGCAGATGACTTTATGGAGCCCCTGCGTCCAATCGTTGATTTGTTTGTATTGAATAATATGTCAAAAGAGGATATGTTGACGCCGGATTTGAAACATGCCCTGGTTAATCTCTTGGGGGTGGATGTAGTGTCTGGAGGACAAATGCACAGCTTGAATTATGGCGCGGAACGGATGATCCAAAGTTTTATGCGGATCTGCCAGCAGGAAGAGAAAAATTTAGTGATTCCTGAGCTGGTTCAACTGAGACAGCATCAATATGAATAAATTTATGCGTATACTTGTACTTTTCGACATTCCGGTAAAAACAAAATACCAACGGCATGTAGCTACGAAATTCCGCCATTTCCTTTTGAAAGACGGATATTATATGCTGCAGTATTCTGTCTATGCCCGTATCTGCAATGGTCCTGATGCCGTGGAAAAACATCGGCAGCGCTTGATGAGGGCCTTGCCGGATAATGGATCCGTCAGGATGGTGGTCCTGACAGAAAGGCAGTATGAAGCCATTGATGTGTTGGTGGGAAAATATCTGCCTGAAGAAAAGGCCTATGATGTGGAACATGTTTCCATTTTTTAAAAACAATCGAATACGGTTTCAAAAATACCTTACTGGAGGAGTTTTTGAAAAAAGTAGAAAGCCCTTGTGCCAGATGACACAAGGGCTTTTGCTAGTCTCGATTGTACCAAACCAATGACCAGCAGGGAACTACAACACAGAATATTCTCTTTTTTGCTAAACTTTGATTGTACCAAACCAATGACCAGCAGGGAACTACAACTCTCCCGGCAGTACACGGAGAAAAAAGTCAATTGTACCAAACCAATGACCAGCAGGGAACTACAACCCTCCGGAAACCGCCTGTATCGCACGCAAGATTGTACCAAACCAATGACCAGCAGGGAACTACAACTCGACACATTTGTGTATTGACTGTCGGTAAATTGTACCAAACCAATGACCAGCAGGGAACTACAACGTTTATGTCATTGACAACGACATGCTAAAATTGTACCAAACCAATGACCAGCAGGGAACTACAACTCAAGTTCTTTGACGATGAGGATTTCCGCCATTGTACCAAACCAATGACCAGCAGGGAACTACAACCCAAAGATAAAGCATGGACGAACCCTGCCGATTGTACCAAACCAATGACCAGCAGGGAACTACAACCCTTGATGTTCGGCGGCGGCTCCAGGATGGATTGTACCAAACCAATGACCAGCAGGGAACTACAACTGCAGGAATCTCAGGGAGTTTTTCATTTCCATTGTACCAAACCAATGACCAGCAGGGAACTACAACGTACAACATTGGACAGGTCTGCACCGGAAAATTGTACCAAACCAATGACCAGCAGGGAACTACAACTCCAGCTTGTCTGCTAGCCGGAGATTGTCAATTGTACCAAACCAATGACCAGCAGGGAACTACAACTACTTCTTCACGCACTGTTCGTGGACGAAATTGTACCAAACCAATGACCAGCAGGGAACTACAACCGTGCCCGTTTTGCAAAGAGCCGGTAAAAAATTGTACCAAACCAATGACCAGCAGGGAACTACAACTGCAAGCCTCTGATACACCTCCGGCTGTAAATTGTACCAAACCAATGACCAGCAGGGAACTACAACAGATGTTCCATGACCTCGCCAGCCGGTCTAATTGTACCAAACCAATGACCAGCAGGGAACTACAACCATTGGGAGGTATTGCAAGCGATGAACAGGATTGTACCAAACCAATGACCAGCAGGGAACTACAACCATTGGGAGGTATTGCAAGCGATGAACAGGATTGTACCAAACCAATGACCAGCAGGGAACTACAACCGTAGAAATAGCCCCTTCCCAAAACATTCTATTGTACCAAACCAATGACCAGCAGGGAACTACAACGTGCGCCACAAAATTGCGCACCACCTTATAATTGTACCAAACCAATGACCAGCAGGGAACTACAACAAGGCAGCCGTGCCGGGTTTGTTTTTACGGATTGTACCAAACCAATGACCAGCAGGGAACTACAACGGATTTTCTCCGGATCCCCGCCTGCTTCCAATTGTACCAAACCAATGACCAGCAGGGAACTACAACTCGGACACGCTGTACCCGCTCGTTTGCTTCATTGTACCAAACCAATGACCAGCAGGGAACTACAACGCGATTGCAGGGAACTGTTTGGGGCGCTGTATTGTACCAAACCAATGACCAGCAGGGAACTACAACAGCGCATCCGCCACCTGGATGACTGAAGGCATTGTACCAAACCAATGACCAGCAGGGAACTACAACTCCATGGATCAGCCTTCTTTCTGAGAAGTTATTGTACCAAACCAATGACCAGCAGGGAACTACAACGGGCTCAGTACACTCCGCGTATTGCCGGACATTGTACCAAACCAATGACCAGCAGGGAACTACAACTTGGCGACGTACTGACCTCTCCAAGCCTACATTGTACCAAACCAATGACCAGCAGGGAACTACAACATGAAAGAGTGAGTCCCTTTAGACAATATTATTGTACCAAACCAATGACCAGCAGGGAACTACAACACACCTTTAACGGCCTGCTTGTTCGATATCATTGTACCAAACCAATGACCAGCAGGGAACTACAACTTTCCTTTAATCGAATCCCTCTAACGATAAATTGTACCAAACCAATGACCAGCAGGGAACTACAACCGTGTTAAATTGTTTTAGAAAAAAGGTACTATTGTACCAAACCAATGACCAGCAGGGAACTACAACGCATATCTTCGGCCCAGGCTTTGAGCAGTTATTGTACCAAACCAATGACCAGCAGGGAACTACAACTACCTTCATGGTAAAGAGCGGAAAATACTAATTGTACCAAACCAATGACCAGCAGGGAACTACAACCGCATGTACCCTTCGAACAAGGCATCCAGCTATTGTACCAAACCAATGACCAGCAGGGAACTACAACTTATTGGCCGCTGACTGTTGCATAGCTTCAATTGTACCAAACCAATGACCAGCAGGGAACTACAACGGAGCACAGGGGTATGGTAAGAGGTGATAGATTGTACCAAACCAATGACCAGCAGGGAACTACAACATCCTACCAGCTTTTCGTTTATGCAAGAAGAAGGAAGTCCAACAGAATATACTTGTATGTTACTAGACGAAAGGGTTGTTGTACGTGTGTATTTTTCACACATACAGCAGCCCCTCTTTCTCCTCAATTATTCAACAAAACCCCCTTCAGCGCTTCACACAGCTCCATTCCCAGGGTATTTGGGCTCAGGGGATACCAGGAGGAATCCCCTGATTTTCCATGGCTGATTTCTTTTCCGAGGCCGTTGTAGGTGTATTGGTACAGATCGGCACAGACCCGCAGCCGTACATCGTATCGGCTCAACAGGAGGGTAGTCCGGGTACCGGTCAGGACCGTGCCTTTTTTCACCCATTTGTTCCACAGGGTGATGATCCCGGTCTTTTCGTCATACTGGATGCTCCGGGTATCGTAATACACTTCGTAATTGCTGTTGGCACCGGCCTGAGTCCAGGCGGCCGTTTCCTCGGTGGGAGGCACCGGGGGCTGTCCTGCTGGCTGGGCAGGAGCCGTGGCTGTTCCAGAAGCTGTCTCTGCATCACTTGCCAGAGCAGCCGTTCCGTCCGGGGCTTTGATCTCTTTTGCATCATTCGTTACAGAAACGGCCGTTGGAGAAACGGCTTTTTCCTTTTCCTGGGCAAAAAGCAGGGAAGGGAGCAGGAAAAGAGAAACAAACACTATAGGAAGGAAAATAGTTTTTTTCATGTATGACATCCTTTCTGGGAATCCATGGCCTTATTGTACCACATCGTGGTATACTATAGATAAATTAACTGACAGATTAAAATGAAATCTTTGCAAAGGAGGCAGAATCTATGAAAATCACCTTCTTGGGAGCGGATAAAATCGTCACAGGCTCCTGCCATCTGCTGGAAGTCAACGGGAAAAAGATCCTTCTGGACTGTGGCATGTTCCAGGGTCCCAAATTGATCCGGGACCTGAACCGGCGGGCTTTTGCTTTCAACCCGGGTGAAATCGATGCGGTGATCCTCAGCCATGCCCACATCGATCACAGTGGCCTTTTGCCCAAGCTGATCCGGGAAGGGTTCAAAGGGTTCATCCACTGCACCCATGTGACGGAAGAACTTTGTGAGATCCTGCTGCCGGACTGCGGCCACATCCAGGAATCCGATGCAGAGATCGCTACCCGGAAGGGCCTCCGTGCCGGCAAGCAGGCCGTGGAGCCTCTCTATACCGCCGACGACGCCTATCTGGCCCTGAAGCACTTCATCCCCCACGATTACGATGAAGACATCGAACTGTATCCGGGGATCACTTTCCGCTTCCGGGTAGCCGGCCATATCCTGGGCAGCGCCCTGGTGAACCTGATGATTGAAGAGAACGGCAAGAAGACCAAATTGATCTTCACCGGGGATATCGGCCAGCCCAATGTACCCATCCTGGATGATCCCCACCAGATTTCCGGCGCCGATTTCATCATCACCGAATCCACCTATGGGAACCGGCTCCACGAACAGGTGGACCGGGAAAAAGAACTGTGCGATGTGATGAAGGAAGCCCTGAGCCGGGGCGGCAACGTGATCATCCCCGCCTTCGCCGTAGGCCGTACCCAGGTGATGCTCTATTATTTCCAGAAACTCATGTCTAGCGGGCAGCTGCCCGTAGTCCCCATCATGGTGGACAGTCCCATGGCCATCAAGGCTACCCAAGTGATGCTCTACAATCCTGAAGAATACGATGAGGAAGCCCGGACCATCTTCAAGAAACAGGGGGGACGGCTCATCGACATGCCCAATGTGAAGTACACCGAGACGGCAGCGGAATCCCGGGCCATCAACGATATGCCCAGCCCTATGATCATCCTCTCCGCCAGCGGCATGGCCGACGCCGGCCGGGTGCTCCACCATCTGAAACACAACCTGTGGCGGAAGGATTCTTCCGTGATCTTCGCCGGCTACCAAGCAGAAGGGAGCCTGGGACGGCGGCTCATCGACGGAGCCAAGAAAGTGAAGATCATGGGCGAAGACATCGCCGTGGGCGCCAAGATCTACAACCTCACTGGTTTTTCCGCCCATGCGGACCGGGATCAGATGCTGGCCTTCTACAAAGGGATGGAACAGAAGCCCAAAGCTTTTTTCGTAGTCCATGGGGAATACGATGCAGCCAGTTCCTTTGCCCATCTGCTGAATACGGAGCTGGGGACGGCTACGTATATCCCCAATTTCGGGGATGCGGCCATCATCGACGGGACTGACTGGCGGATCGAGGAAACCAAGGTCATCACCAGCGAACCGGCCATCCAGGCCATGCGGGATTATCTGCGGAACTTCGAAAAAGATTATCTGGCCTACAAAGGGCGGATGGAACAGCTCATCACCCATGATCCCCGCCGGATCCCCGACATCCGGGCCAAGATGGACAAGATCCGCAAGTATATCGACGATGTGATGAAGACCCTGTAAATCAATTTGACATACAGATGGGAAAAGCATATAATAGGAAAGTCGAAATGATGTAGTTAACTTTGAGGATGCTTCTTTGACGGGCATCCTCTTGATTTATCTGGAAATAAGAGGGGATTGGGCTTTTATGATTAGAAATGATTTGCGTAACATTGCCATCATCGCTCACGTCGACCACGGCAAGACCACCTTGGTAGACGCTATGCTGAAGCAGAGCGGTGTATTCCGTGCCAACCAGCAGGTACAGGAACGGGTCATGGACTCCAACGATCAGGAAAGAGAACGTGGCATCACCATCCTGGCCAAGAATACTTCCGTCATGCATGATGGCTGCAAGATCAACATCCTGGATACTCCGGGCCACGCTGATTTCGGCGGCGAAGTAGAACGGGTGCTGAACATGGTGGATGGTGTGCTGCTGCTGGTAGACGCTTATGAAGGCCCCATGCCCCAGACCAAATATGTGCTGCGCAAAGCCCTGGAACATCATCTGAAACCGGTGGTGGTCATCAATAAGATCGACCGTCCCGATCAGCGGGTGGAAGAAGTGGTGGACGAAGTGCTGGACCTGTTCATCGAACTGAACGCCAACGATGACCAGCTGGATTTCCCGGTGGTCTATGCTTCCGCTAAGAAGGGTATCGCCAAACTGTCCATGGATGACGACAGCGACAATCTGGAACCCCTGTTCCGCACCATCATCGACAGCATCCCCGCTCCCGATGTGGATGTGGATGCCCCGCTGCAGATGCTGGTGAACACCTTGGACCACGATGACTATGTAGGACGGATCGTAGTGGGCCGTGTAGTCCGCGGTTCCATCAAGAACGGCCAGAATGTGTGCCTGATGCACGATGACCAGCGTTCCAACCAGAAAATCGGGCGTCTGTACACCTATGAAGGACTGAAACGGGTGGAAGTGCCGGAAGCCAAGGCCGGGGACATCATCGCCCTGATCGGCCTGAATACCGCTGAAATCGGCGATACCATCGCCGATGTGGACAATCCGGAACAGCTCCAGGGGATCAAGGTGGATGAACCCACCCTGTCCATGACTTTCTCCGTCAACGACAGCCCCTTTGCTGGCCAGGAAGGGGACTTCATCACCAGCCGTCATCTCCGGGACCGTCTGTACAAAGAAGTGGAGACCAACGTTTCCATGAAAGTGGAAGACACCGACAGCGCCGATACCTTCAAGGTATCCGGCCGTGGGGAACTGCATCTGTCCGTACTCATCGAAGCCATGCGTCGGGAAGGGTTCGAACTCCAGGTCGGGAAACCCACCGTCATTATGCGCCGGGACGAAAACGGCAAGCTGCTGGAACCCATGGAAGCCCTGACCATCGAAGTGCCTCAGGACTTTATGGGAGCTGTCATGGAAGGCCTGGGGATCCGGAAAGCGGAACTCCAGAACATGACCGAAATGGCCGGCTACCTGCGGATGGACTTCATCATCCCGGCCCGGGGCCTGATCGGTTTCCGGAACCAGTTCCTCACCGATACCAAGGGCAATGGCATCATGAACCACGTGTTCGCCGGCTGGGGCGCTTACAAGGGTGAAATCCCGGGCCGTACCCGGGGCAGCCTGGTGGCTTTCGAAGCAGGGACCACCACCGCCTATGGCATCGACAAATGCCAGGCCAGAGGCACCATGTATGTGAACCCTGGTGAAGAAGTGTACGAAGGGGAAATCGTCGGCGAAAACAGCCGGGAAGACGATATGGACGTGAACCCCTGCAAGAAGAAACACGTCTCCAATATGCGTGCTGCCGGGAGCGATGACGCCGTCCGTCTGGTTCCGCCCCAGACCTTCTCTCTGGAAGGGGCACTGGAACATATCAACGAAGACGAAACCGTAGAAGTCACCCCCAAGAGCATCCGTATGAGAAAGAGAGTCCTGTCCCGTCTGGAACGTGTCCGCACCAGAGCACGGAACGCACGGGCGTAATGAAAAGGGGCTGTTGCGTGAGCAACAGCCCCTTTTGCTTTCTCCCCCAAATTGGTGTAAAATAAAAAGATACGAAGAAGGGAGGGATGTCACCCATGTTTGCCAGTTTCAAATCGGGAAAAGTCCACCAGGAAGAACGGGAGAATCCTGGACTGACGCTTTTGGATACGCCCAATCTGGATTTGTGTCTCCGGACGCCGGCCAGCCTGGAAGATATCGTCTCCTACGGCAGCCTGATCATGGATGGGAAGGGGCTGCTCCTGTGCCTCAACGACCTGCCTGAACCGGACAAGATCCGGGCCCAGGATTATCTGGCTGGCATTGCCTACACCATCGGCGCCACAGAAACCGAGATTTCTCCGGAAGTCACCATGTACCTGCCGGGAGAAGTGGATACGATTAGAGGATAGGGCATTGCTGCCAGCAGCAATGCCAGTCGCGAGTCTCGAGTCGTGAGTCTCGGGCCTCTGGAAAGAACCCACCCTTCGGTCGGGGCCTTTTGAAGGTGTAGAACCAGAACCGGGCTGGATAGGGAAATTGTTATTTTGTCATTAGCGATTCAGGCTTCATATCTTCAAAAAATTTGCTTTGCAAATTTCTCATTCGGCTCGAGACTCGAGACCCGAGACTAGGGTGTTGCACAGAACGTGCAACACCCCTTTTTAAAGGAGTCCCCATGAACCAATTCGTCCATTTACATACTCATACCCAATACAGCCTCCTGGATGGATCCTGCCGCATCCCGGATCTGGTCCAGTATGCTAAGGAACTGGGGATGCCGGCTTTGGCCATCACAGACCACGGAGTCATGTACGGGGTCATCGAGTTCTACCAGGAATGCCGTAAGGCAGGAATCAAACCCATCATCGGCTGCGAAGTGTACATCACCTCCGGGTCCCATCTGGATAAGAGCCTGGAGACACGGAACCGTCTCTACCATCTGATCCTCCTGGCTGAAAATAAGACCGGCTACCAGAACCTGATGAAGCTGGTTTCCATCGGGGAAGTGGAAGGCTTCTATTATAAACCCCGGATCGATAAAGAAGTCCTCCGCCAGTATAGTGAAGGGCTGATCTGCCTTTCCGCCTGCATCGCCGGGGAAGTGCCCCGCCACCTGATCCGGGGCGAACTGGAAACCGCCGAGAAGACCATGCTGGAATACCTGGATATCTTCGACCGGGACCACTACTACCTGGAGATCCAGAACCACGGACTGCCGGAAGAAACCACCGTCCGCCGGGAACTCCATCGGCTGGCCCAGAAACACAATATCAAACTGGTGGCCACCAACGACCTCCACTATATCCATAAGGACGACGCTTCCGGCCAGGACATCCTCCTGTGCATCCAGACCAATGCCCGGTATCTGGATCCCCAGCGGATGCGGTTCAACAACGATTCCTACTATCTGAAGAGCCGGGCCGAGATGGAAGAGATCTTCCCAGAAGACCAGGAAGCCCTGGACAACACCCTGGAAATCGCCCAGCGATGCGATTTGGAGCTGGAATTCGGGCACCTGCTGCTGCCGGAATTCCCCCTGCCCCTGGGAGAGACTATGGATGGCTATCTGCGGAAACTTTGCGAGGAAGGGTTCCCGGCCCGGTATCCGGACGACGACGGCACGGCCCGGAAACGGATGGAATACGAACTGGGGATCATCAAACAGATGGGGTATTCCGGGTATTTCCTCATCGTTTGGGATTTCATCAACTACAGCCGCACCCATGATATCCCGGTGGGACCGGGGAGAGGCAGTGCCGCAGGAAGTATCGTGGCCTACCTGACGGGGATCACCAACATCGATCCCTTGAAATACAACCTGATCTTCGAACGGTTCCTGAACCCGGAACGGGTGAGCATGCCCGATATCGATACGGATATCTGCTACGTGAAGCGCCACCTGGTGGTGGACTACCTGGCCCGGAAATACGGGGAAAGCCATGTGGCCCAGATCATCACCTTCGGGACCCTGGCGGCCAAGGCAGCCATCAAGGATGTGGGCCGGGCCATGGAGATCCCGCTGAACGTGGTGAACCAGGTGAACAAGCTGATCCCCAACACCCCGGGTACGACTTTGAAAGGGGCTTTGGAAGGCAGCCGGGAACTTCGGGAACTCCGGGACCAGGATCCCAACATCGCCCAGCTCCTGGATTTCGCCCAGAAAGTGGAGGGGATGCCCCGGCACACGTCTACCCATGCGGCCGGCGTGGTGATCACTCCGGGGGAACTGACCAACTACGTCCCCCTCCAGATCACCTCCAGCAGCGATGATGAACATGAATATATCTGCACCCAGTACGACAAGGACCGGTCGGAAAGCCTGGGCCTTCTGAAGATGGATCTCTTGGGTCTCCGGACCCTCACCGTCATCGACGACGCTTTGAAGATGATCCAAAAGAACCGGGGCACAGAAGTGGATATCCGCCATATCGACCTCCACGATCCCAAGACCTGCAAGATGCTCTGCCAGGGAGATACGGCGGCGGTGTTCCAGATGGAAAGCGACGGCATGACCCGGCTCATGAAGCAGCTGGCCCCGGAAGGCTTTGAAGACCTGATCCCTCTGGTAGCCCTGTACCGGCCCGGGCCCTTGGGCAGCGGCATGGCGGAAGACTTCATCGCCGGCCGTCATGGCAAACGGACCGCTCAAGTGCTCCACCCCCTGATGGAACCCATCGTGGCCGATACCTACGGAGTGATCCTCTACCAGGAACAGGTGATGCAGATCGTGTCCGCCCTGGGAGGCTTTACCCTGGGGGAAGCCGATATCCTGCGCCGGGCCATGGGAAAGAAGAAGGCTAAGCTGCTGGATTCCATGAAGGAGAAATTCCTGGACGGAGCCCAGAAGCTCCACAGCATCAGCCGGGAACTGGGCGAAAAGATCTTTGCCCTTCTGCAGCATTTTGCCGGCTACGGCTTCAACAAATCCCATTCCGCGGCCTATGCCCTGGTGGCCTATGAGACCGCCTGGCTGAAGGCCAACTATCCGGTGGAATACATGGCCGCCTTCCTGAACAGCATCATCACCGTAGCGGACAAGGTGAGCTGGTATATCGGAGTGTGCCGGGATATGGGCATCAAAGTGCTGCCTCCGGATATAAACACCAGCGAGGCGGGTTTTTCCGTGGATGGGCATACCATCCGCTTCGGCATGGGGGCCATCAAGAGCGTGGGGGATGCAGCAGTTTCCGTGATCCTGGAAGAACGGGAGAAACGGGGCCCCTTCAAGGATTTCTTCGATTTCACCCGTCGGGTGGATCTTTCCAAAGTGAATAAGCGGGTGGTGGAAGCCCTGATCAAGAGCGGCGCTCTGAATGCCTTCGGCCTGCGGCGGAGCCAGATGCTGGCCATCATGGACCCGGCCCTGGAAGCAGCGGCCAGCGAACAGCGGGACCGGATTACCGGGCAGCTGGGATTGTTCGGGGAAGAGGAAATCGCCAGTGCCAGTACCATTCCCATCCCCGATCTGCCGGAAATCCCCAAAGAAGAGATCCTCCGGCTGGAGCGGGAACTGATCGGCTTCTACGTCACCGGCCATCCCCTGGATGCCTACCGCAATGCGCTCTATCGGCTCACGCCCCTGGCCAAGTGCAGCGAGGAGAATTTCCGGGATGGGGAGCGGGTCACCGTAGGAGGCATCATTTCCGAACTGCGGGTCCGGTCCACCAAGAATGGCGATCGGATGGCATCCTTTAGTTTGGAAGACCTCAGCGGCAGCCTGGATGTGATTGCTTTTCCCCGGGCTTATGCCCACTGCCGGCTCCAGATCGAAAAAGACCGGATCGTCATGGTCCAAGGGATCTTGAAATTGGACGAAGAACAGGCACGGATCTTTGCCAACAATGTGGAACCTCTTCAGGAGGCGGCCAAAGAAGTCCATCTCCACATCGGACCGGGAAAGAATACCCAAACTGTCCAGCAGCAGCTGGGAGGGATCTTTGCCGCCTTCCATGGCAAGAACCCGGTGTATCTCCACATCGCCGACACCCGGAAAGTCATCCGGACCAATCCCCGCTTCTGGGTGGACCTGGAAGCCCCCGGCTTCAACGACGCCATAGAGCGGGTGCTGGGGAAAGGAAGCGTGGAATTGTAAGGCTTGTTGCACGTTCTGTGCAGCAAACCTTTGGTCGCGAGTCGTGAGTCGCGACCCGCGACGGGGGTTGTGAATTTTTTCACACCCCCTTTTTTTATAAGTGATCCCTTATATCTCCCCGAAATCCTCTGTTATTTGTCGTGCAATTCTGTTGAAATTTCCGTTACAGAAGTTGTTGAGAATTATCCGTTAATTTAGAAAGAACGAGTATACAAAAGAAAAATGCAGGCTAGGGGGAATGAACTGAAACGGGCGAGCTGCTGTGCCGGCCTGGCAAGTTGACCCAATCTCTTGCATACCGGGAACACACGTGTTACAATTGGGCTGTGTGGTTTTGAACTATATGATTTTTAGGAGGTCGCTTTGTAATGAACATCGTTGTATGTGTTAAACAGGTACCGGATACCGCTGAAATGAAGATCGATCCGGTTACCAACAACCTCGTCAGAGATGGTGTAACCAATATTATGAACCCGTATGACCAGTATGCTCTGGAAACGGCTCTGCAGCTGAAAGACGAACTGGGTGCTCATGTTACCGTCATCACCATGGGACCGCCTCATGCTGAATCCGTCCTGAGAGACTGCCTGGCAGTGGGTGCTGATGAAGCCAAACTGGTCAGCGACAGAGCCTTCGGCGGCGCTGATACCCTGGCTACTTCTGCAGCTATGGCCAACACCATCAAACATTTCGGCATTCCTGATCTGATTCTGTGCGGCCGTCAGGCTATCGATGGCGATACCGCCCAAGTAGGTCCTGAAATCGCAGAACATCTGGGCCTGCCCCAAGTCACTGCGGCTCTGAAAGTCCAGGTCAAAGACGACGAAGTCGTTGTGGACAGAGATAATGAACAAATGTCCATGACCTTCACCATGAAGATGCCCTGCGTAGTCACCGTAATGCGCAGCAAGGATCTGCGTTTTGCCAGCATCAGAGGTAAGATGAAAGCCAGAAAGGCTGAAATCCCTGTCTACACGGCAGCTGCCCTGGAAATCCCTCTGGATATCATCGGCAAAGCAGGTTCTCCGACTCAGGTCATGAAGAGCTTCACTCCGAAAGTGACTCAGGTACACGGCGAAATCTTCAATGACGAAGATCCTGCTGTGGCAGTCGATAAGTTAGTGAACAAGCTGATCGAAGACAAGATTATTACGAAGTGAGGTTGGGTATAAATGGCTAACACGAAAGGTTTAAAGACCGGTAACGAAAAAGATTTATGGGTCTATGTTGAACATTACAAAGGCGAACCTGTCCATGTAGTATATGAACTGTTAGGCGAATGCCGGAAACTGGCTGACAAATGCAACCAGAAACTGGCCGCTGTCCTGATCACTGACGATGCCAAAGACGTTCCGTCCAAACTGATTGCCCGGGGCGCTGATCTGGTTTATGTCTGCCAGGATCCTGCTTTTAAATATTATTCCACCGATGAATACACCAACGCTTTCTGCGAAATGATCGCTGAATACCAGCCTTCTTCCGTATTCATCGGCGCTACCAACGACGGCCGTGACCTGGGGCCCCGTATCGCTGCCCGGGTGAACACCGGTCTGTGCGCAGACTGCACCATCCTGGATGCAGAAGAAGACGGCCTGATCGAATGGACCCGTCCTGCTGCCGGCGGTAACATCATGGCTACCATCCTGTGCAAAGAACATCGTCCTCAGATGGGTACTGTCCGTCCTAAGACCTTCAAGGCTATGGAACCGGATGCTTCCCGTACCGGTGAAGTGATCAACTACACCCTGAAGAACCATGTGGATGACCGTGTCACCTGCATCCGTAGAGAAGAAGTGGTCAGCGAAGGCGAAATGGCCATCGACGATGCTCCGTTCGTCTGCTCCGGCGGCCGTGGCATGAAAGCCAAAGATAACTTCTCCCTGCTGTATGACCTGGCCCATGTACTGGGCGGCGCTGTGGGCGGCAGCCGTGCTGCAGTGGATGAAGGGTTCATCGAACATCCTCGGCAAGTCGGCCAGTCCGGTAAAACCGTTACCCCGAAGATTTACTTCGCCTGCGGGATTTCCGGTTCTGTGCAGCATAAAGCCGGCATGAGCAAATCCGATACCATCGTCTGCATCAACAAGGATCCGGATGCTCCTATGTTCCAGATCTCCAAATATGGTATCGTGGGCGATGCCCTGAAGATCTTGCCTCTGCTGACCGCAAAGATCAAGGCCTTCAAGGAATCCTAATTTCATAAACGGAACTGAAAAGTCCGGGCTTTTATAAGTCCGGACTTTTTTTCAGAGGGGGAAACTTTTATGAAAAAGACGAAAATCATCTGTACCCTTGGTCCGGCAACGGATAAGAAAGAGCTGCTGGTGGATATGATCAAGGCAGGGATGGACCTGGCCCGGTTCAACTTCTCCCATGGTTCCCACAGCGAATGTGAAGCCCGGCTGAATCTGCTGAAAGAAGCGGAAAAGGAAGCCGGCCGGCTGGTGGGCTATGTGGCTGATACCAAAGGCCCGGAAATGCGGCTGGGACTCTTCCAGGGAGATAAGACCACCCTGGTGCCCGGCCATGAGTTCATCCTCACCACGGAGAATGTGGAAGGGACGGCAGAAAAGGCCCATGTGAATTATGCCGGCCTCCCGGAAGAAGTGAAACGGGGGGATATCATCCTCCTGAACGATGGGAAACTGTCCCTGGAAGTCCAATCCACGACCCCCACGGAAATCCACACCATCGTGGTGAACGGCGGGGAGATCTCTTCCCGGAAACGGGTAGCAGTCCCTGGAGCTTTCCTGAAACTACCTTTCCTCTCCGAGGCGGATGTATCCGATATCACATTTGCCGCCCAGCACGGTATGACCTATGTGGCGGCTTCCTTCGTGCGGAATGCCCATGATGCCATGGAGATCCGCCGTCTCCTGGAACGGCTGGGGTCTCCCATGGGGATCATCGCCAAGATCGAGAACCAGGAAGGGGTGGACAACATCGATGAGATCCTCCAGGTGGTGGATGGAGTCATGGTGGCCCGTGGGGACTTGGGGGTAGAGATCCCTATGGAAGACGTGCCCATCGTCCAGAAGGAAATCATCGCCAAATGCAACGCCCTGGGCAAGCCGGTGGTCACCGCCACCCAGATGCTGGAAAGCATGATCACCAATTACCGGGCTACCCGGGCCGAAGCCAACGATATCGCCAATTCCATCTTTGACGGAACCGATGCCATCATGCTCAGCGGAGAAACCGCTTCCGGGGCCTATCCTCTGGAAGCCGTCCAGACCATGGCCCGGATCGCCAAACGGACGGAAGAAGCCATCGACTATGTCCAGGTGTTCCAGCACAAGGGCATCGGGGCCCAGGTCCAGATGACCGATGCCATCAGCCATGCCACCGTGCAGATCGCCCAGGAACTGGAAGCCAACGCCATCATGTCCATCACCGAAAGTGGCTATACCGCACGGATGGTAGCCAAATACCGGCCCAAGGCCCATGTGCTGGGGGTTTCTCCCAAAGAAGAGAGCCTGCGCCGGATGAACCTGTACTGGGGTGTTACGCCCCTCCAGGGAGAGAACAAGGCCAGCACCGATGCCCTGATCGATGCGTCCCTGAAGAAAGCCCTGGATACCGGCCTTATCAAGAAAGGCGATTCCCTGGTGGTCACTGCCGGCATGAATGTGGGCAAAGTGGGCAGCACCAACCTGATCCAAGTGGTCAATGTGGGCCAGAAAATCGTTTCCGGCCAGGGCATCGGCAAAAAAGCCACCAGCGGTGTGGTCCTGCGGGTCGAGAAGAAAGCTGATCTGGAACAATTCAAACCGGGCATGATCCTGGCTGTAGTGGCTCTGGAAAACGAAATGGGTACGGCTGCTGCCCAGGCTGGCGGGATCATCGCGGAAGAAGGGGGATTCACCTCTCCCGCTGCCATCATCGGCATCAACTACGGCATCCCCGTGATCGTAGGAGCCAAAGGAGCCATGGAAGCCCTGGAAACCGGCGACCTGGTCACCCTGGACGTGACGACAGGGAGCGTATATGCGGGGAAAATCAATGTGAAGTAAATGGTCTCGAGTCTCGAGTCTCGAGCCGTCGGACAGGACCTGTCCTGCGGCCAGGTCCTTTTGAAGGTGTAGAACCAGAACCGTAATGAATCGGATTTTTGTTGATCTGATTCAAATTTGAACTATTTTATACAGCAGGAGTTGTATTCATGGAATACTCACATAAGAAACTGATCGTTTGGCAAAAAGGAATGCAGCTGGCAAATCGTATTTATGATTTAACGGAAAACTATCCATCTAAGGAAATTTACGGACTGGCTAATCAAATGAGAAGGGCAGCGGTTTCCATTCCCAGCAATATTGCAGAAGGAAGAACGCGGGGAAGCGATAAAGATTTTATACGGTTTTTATTAATTGCCAGGGGTTCTTGTGCTGAACTGGATACACAGTTGCTGCTCAGTGAAGCAAGGGAATATATCACCAGAGAACAGGCAATTCAGGTTTGCCTTTTATGTGACGAAGTCGGTGGTTGTCTGACAAAGTTAATTAAAAGTCTTGAACAAAATCATCGCTTTTGATCAAAAAAAATCCTGCCTCATAGAGGCGGGATTTTTTTATTCATATCATACAATCGACAAGCAATGGAACACCATGACATTTTACAAACAGGGTTCTGCATCTTCAAAGGAAACTGTGCAGGCAGTTTCCCTCCAGAGGCTCGAGACTCGAGACTCGAGACCCGAGACCTGCTCTGCAGCTTTGGAATCCGGACTTCCGACTAGAAGCGGTGACCAGTGACCAGTGACAGCAGCAAAAGCCTTCAGGTTTTTGCTGCTCTGAATCGATGCCAGATTTCTGCCCCTCCCCATGACAACAGGAGTACGGCCATGTAAAACGCTTCCATCGGAACCTGTCTGATCCCTATGGTCCGGTTCAGCACATTTTCCAGCTGATCGATGAATACGGGGTGGATCAGATAGATCACGAAGGAACGGTCGCTCATGCTTTTCAGGGCTCTTTTCAGAGGATAGCGGCCGCTCTGGAGCACCATGCTGAAGAAGAGGACCGAGGCTATGGTGTACACCAGCCCGGGCAGGCTCAGCTGCTGCAGATAGTTCACCGTGTTCTCGTAGGGCATCTGCCATTTGAAGGTCCACCGATAGAACAGCCAGGTATTGCAGCCGGCACTGGCGGCAAAGAAGGCTGTCAGCAGGGCTTTGTGCCGGGTGATCAGTGCTTTGAAACCTTTATAGTGCCGGGCGATGACCCCGCCCAGCATGAAGATGAACAGGTAGAAGAAGGGGAAATAATTCAAGCGATAATTGCACAGGTTCAGCAGAATTGGGCTGGAAGCAATCCATTGGGGATAGGTCCAGAAGTGGAAATTCCCTTCAAACAGCAGCAGCTGGGCAATGAACAGCATGGGCAGAGCCACCTTCAGCCCGATTTTTTCCATGGCCCGCATCAGGCTGCGCCAGAGAGGGAAGAGTAGATAGAACCAGATCAGGATCACCAGGAAATAGATATGGTACTGGGCCGTGCCGAAAAACAGGGAAAACAGGATATTGGACGGATCCAGCACGCTCATATCCCGGTTCAAAAAGGCGTAGTAGCAGAGATAGAACAGGGAGGCCAGCAGGTAGGGGCGGCCGATGCTTTTCAGCCTCTTCTTCAGGAAAGCTCCGTAATCCAGACGCTCTTCCAGCGGTTTGCTGTAGAAGAGTCCATAGCCAGAAATGAAGAAGAAGGCCGGGACGCTGTAACGGCTCAGGATATTGGTGATGAGCACCAGGAAAGGAGAGGCTTCGGCATCGGTGACGGCCATGCTGCCCACATGGATGGCAATGACCCCCAGCATGCAGATGCCCCGGAGATTGTCGAATACAAGATTGCGCTGTTTCACAGAAAACTCCTTTTTCAGTAAGGGTAATATATCTATCTTTTCATTATAATTTCCGGTGAAATCTTTCTCAACCCCCTTTTGCTTGCCTTTTTCTGCTCAGCTGATTACAATAGAAAAAGACACAAACATGACAGAGGGAAAGGGAGGGATCATCGTGGAAAACAACATCCGTCTGCTGGTCCGGGGAGCCTTGCTCCTGGCCATCGGGGCGCTCAGCCAGCAGCTGCGGCTGGTACTGCCCCTGCCCGTCCCTGTCATGACCCTGCTCATCGGCACCCTGGTGAACGCCCTCCTGGTGCTGGCAGGGCGGTTCACCACCCGGCTCCTTGCCTGGGCCATCTGTGTGGCCCTGGCGGTCATCGCCTTTTTCCAGGGCCATATCCTGGGTCCCGTAGTGCCGGTGATCGCCCTGGGGAATGGCATGTACGTGGAACTGGCCCGCAGTCTTCCCCGAGGCCCGGCTCTTTTCCTGGGGGCTCCCTTGGGGAAGACCTTGGTGTTGGGCATCGGCATGGTGGGGGCGTTGCATCTCCTCCAGCTGCCCTGGAACGCCATCAATAAGACCCTGTCCCTCTTCCTGCCCCTCCAGCTGTCCACCGGTATCCTGGGGCTGCTGCTGGCCAAAGGAGTGGAAAAGAGGATCCTGGGCACCCGGACACCGAAAGGCCCCAAAAAATCCACCCCCAGGAAGAATAAAAGGAAATAACAACAGTTTTGTATGAAATGTAACAAACTTGTAGATTTTTTAGGACGGCTGGTGTATAGTAGAAGAGATTGACAAAAGGCCCTCTGGGCGGCCAGGGAAGGGTATGTCCATCCCGGTCACCCGGCGTGAGGTTCCTGCGATTTTATAGATTCATAAGGACTTGGACGAAGGAAAAGTCCTATCCAGCGGCCCGAAACCCGAGACTCGCGACCGGAGACCAGGGGCATCAGCCCCTCACAAAAGGAGTACTGCCATGCAGATCATAGTTGTAGGCTGTGGGAAAGTGGGGCGCAGCATCATTTCCCAGCTGGCCCAAGAAGATAATAATGTGACGGTGATCGATACGGACGCTGCCCTGATCCGGAATATCTCCACCAATTATGATGTGATGGGGATCGTGGGCAACGGTTCCAGCTTCAACATCCTGGCCAAAGCCGACCTGGAACATGCCGATATGCTCATCGCCGTCACAGAAAGCGACGAGGTGAACCTTCTCACCTGCGTCATCGCCAAATTGAACAACAGCCAGTGCCATACCATCGCCCGGGTCCGCAGTCCCCATTATTCCGATGAACGCCATTATCTCCAGAAAGGGCTGAACCTTTCCATGACCATCAACCCGGAAATGGAAGCGGCCAAAGAAATCGCCCGGCTGCTGAATTTCCCCTCGGCCATCGAAATCGTCAGCTTTGCCAAAGACCGGATCGACATGCTCCGTTTCCGGGTGCCTGCCAGTTCCGTGCTCATCGGCCGCTCCCTGAAGGACATCGCCGACCTGACCGTGAACTTGCTGGTGTGCGTCGTCGAACGGAACAACAACATCCTGGTCCCTGACGGCAATACGGTGATCCAGGAAGGGGATATCCTCACCATCATCGCTATGCCCCGGGATGCCCAGGCCTTCTTCAAGAAAATCGGTGTCCGCACCAACAAATGCAAGAATGTGATGATCGTCGGAGGCGGCCAGCTCAGCTATTATCTGACAAAGATGCTCCTGAAGAGCCATACGGATGTGACTATCATCGAACGGGACATGGCCCGGTGCGAGGAACTGGTGGAAGCCCTCCCTGGAGCTGCCATCGACTGTGGAGACGGTACCGAAGAGGAACTGCTGAAAGAAGAACATCTGGAGAGCATGGACGGTTTCGTGGCCTGCACCGGCATGGACGAAGTGAACGCCATCCTTTCCCTCTACGCCCTGAAGCATATGGGGAAGAAAGTGGTCACCAAAGTGAACCATGTGGATTTCGGAGACGTAATCGAAGGGCTCCAGCTGGACAGTATCGTGAACCCCAAGGAACTCACGGCCCAGCAGATCGTCCAGTACGTCCGGGCTGCCGGCAACAGCATGGAATCCAATGTGGAAACCATGTACCGGCTCATGAACGGGCGGGTCGAAGCCCTGGAATTCCTGCTGGATAAGGAATCTCCCATCATCGGGCCCAAACTGGCGGAGATGCAGATCAAGAAGAACGTGCTGATCGCAGGCATCGTCCGGGAAGGGAAGCTGATCATCCCGGGAGGCCAGGACGCCTTCCAGGTAGGGGATACGGTGATCGTGGTCACGACCAATCTGGGCTTCCATGATATCGAAAACATCCTGGCATAAAGGAGCATGACTTCTATGAATTATCCTGTGATCGGGCAGGTACTCTCCTGGATCCTCTGTACCGAGGGGACGCTGATGCTGCTGCCCGGCCTCATTTCTCTCATCTATCGGGAAGACCAGGGCATGGTGTATTTCGCCCTGGCTTTTCTGGCCATTGCCCTGGGTTTCCTCACAGGCCGGCGGAAAATCGCCAACAAGGCCATCTATCAGCGGGAAGGCTTTGTGGCCGTGGGTCTTTCCTGGATCCTCCTGAGCCTTTACGGAGCCATTCCCTTTGTAGTCACGGGGGAGATCCCTTCTTACGTGGATGCGGTGTTTGAAATCGTTTCCGGTTTCACCACCACAGGGTCTTCCATCCTGGGAGATGTGGAGGCCCTGTCCCATACCTCCCTGTTCTGGCGGAGCTTCTCCCACTGGATCGGGGGCATGGGAGTGCTGGTATTCATCCTGATGCTGGTGCCCACGAACCGCGGCGGTACCCAGATGAACCTGATGAAGGCGGAAAGCCCCGGCCCGGATGTATCCAAGTTCGTACCCCGGGTGCGGAATACAGCCATCGTGCTGTACAAGATCTACCTGGGCATGACCCTCCTGATGATCGCTCTCCTGGCCCTGACCGGCATGGACTGGTTCCACAACCTGTGCATCACCTTCGGGACCGCGGGCACCGGGGGATTCGGCGTCCTCAATGACAGCTGCGCCAGCTATACGCCCATCCAGCAGTGGATCATCACCTTGTTCATGATTGCGTTCGGGGTGAATTTCGGCTTCTATTATCTGTTCCTCATCAGCCGTTTCCGGGAAGCCATCGCCATGGAAGAAGTCCGGGCCTATCTGGGGATCATCCTGGCTTCCGGTCTGGCCATCGCCTGGCAGATCCGGGGCCGGTTCGACACTTTGGAAGAGACCCTGCGTGCGTCTTTCTTCCAGGTGGGGAGCATCATGACCACTACCGGATTCAGTACGGTGGATTTCGACCTGTGGCCCAGCTTTTGCAAGTTCATCCTGGTGCTCCTGATGGTGGTGGGGGCCTGTGCCGGCAGTACCGGCGGCGGAGTGAAAGTGAGCCGGGTGGTGCTGACCGGCAAATCCATCGCCCTGGAACTGCGGCAGGTGCTCCATCCCCATGGTGTCCAGCGGATGCGCATGGACGGGAAGACCGTGGATAGCAAAGTACTGAATTCCGTCTACATTTTCCTCATTTCGTATTTCCTGATCTTCTTCCTGTCCATCCTGGCGGTGAGCCTGGACGGATTCAGCCTGGAGACAAACTTCACTGCGGTGGCCGCCACCCTGAACAACATCGGCCCCGGCCTGGCCGGAGTGGGCCCTACAAGGAACTTCAGCGCCTACAGCAGTCCGTCCAAACTGATCCTGATCTTCGACATGCTGGCCGGCCGCCTGGAACTCCTGCCCATGCTGATCCTGTTCTATCCCAGGACCTGGACGAAACATTGATGGGTTGCTGTGCAATATTTGTTTCAATTTTGAGCCGAAAAAAACGGAGCTTTTGTTTCCTTTTTTTCGGCTAATTCTTTTCTGAGGAGTTTTTTACCCATGTATTCTGCTATAATGATATTGCAGAAGAAAAATGGCTCCCTCCCCGGGAAAATACTTTTTCAAGGTGAAATGATGAAATGTTCACAAATAAGACGTGATATTACTGAAATTTTGCATTTTCTTCATTTTGTTATTGTAAAAGATAGAATGTATTGGTATACCAATAAATATCTTATATACGAAAGTATACATTCATGTAAAACAGATGCCTGTGAGATTCTGGTCAAAAGACTGGATATCAGCTGAATCGAATACTTACTGTCATATATCGGGGAGGTACAGGCGTTTGTCTATACCTCTCTTTCTTTATGACAGAATAGAAGCATTGTCCGGTAGTAATATTCTGTATAATCCACCAAATCTAAAAAAGAGTATGGTAACTGTTTTCAAGAAATCTTTGATCGGCCTAAGGAAACTGTTTATGATGACTTTTTCGAAATAGAATGCCGTATCTCAGATATAAAAATTTTCAAGGAGCTGATTTTCTATGAAGAGGAAAAAAGCAACATTGGAAGGAATGATTTTAGGAAGTATCATGGCCATGGCAATTTCGGGTGTAGCCGGAGCTACAGCCAACATCGGGCCTGTAACGGTGGATGGGGCTGCCACTGAAGTATCCGGAGACGGAACGGCAATCACTGCAGGCAAGCCGGGCAGCAATGTTTCCATCGGACAAATGGAAGGAACAGATCCTTACAGCTTTTTCCTGGTAGGGGAACAGAAAGTCAGTGTATCTGGGAAAAAGGTGGATACTTCTGGCATGATGGTGGCACTCGGGTCCGATTTGCAGGTGGGAAATACCAATACGGATACAGTGACCATTACCGGCAACCAGGTTCCCTCTGACAGCAAATCTGCGTGGGGCGAGTATGGAACCATGGCCTATGGTGCAGGCGCCAAGGCTACGGTACAGGCAAAAAATATTGCTGTCAGCACGAAATCTGATGATCCATACGCCGGTGCCGTCTGGGCACAAAACAATACAGGAAACCAAAATGCTCCCAAAGATGCGGCTTCCATTTCCTTAACCGGTGATACCATTTCCATTACGGCTCCCAGCCTGGGAATCGTGAACTATTCCAATGGTCAGATCAATGTTAATGGGGATTTGACATTGACAGCGCCGACGGCTATTTCTGCCCGTGGCTATTCTACGACGAACATCAATACGGATGGGAAACACAGCACGGTGATCAATGGGAATATCGAATTTGAGACACCGGCTACAAAATCCAATCCGCATAACAGCGGTAATGTCATCGATGCCAATGTAAATCTGAATTTGACCGGAGCCGGATCTGTCTGGAATGGACGTGCTTACGAGAAATATCAAGATGAGGGTGCTGCAGAGGAAAGCGAACACTTATCAGGGAATGAATATGTGGGGACTGATACTCATCTCAATTTGACCATGAAAGATGGAGCAACCTGGAACGTGACAGGCGATTCCATCATGGACAATTTGCAGGCAGACGGCAGCACGGTCAATGCCAAGCCTGCAATGACCAGGATGAACAGCAAGATGATGAATCTGAACAGCTCTACGCTGAAATTTGAAGGAAGCGGCCAGCTTATCGATGTGGAATCTCTAGGCGGGAATGATTCCACCATCAATACGTCCAGCTTGGACAACCAGCTGCGGGTCAGCAAACAAAGTGATGCAAAGAATCTGACCATCCATGGAACTGGTGCTATTGCCGATTCCATTGCAAAGGACAGCAGCAATGCGCAGAAACTGGCCGATGTGGCTGTTATGGCCGATTCTGAAAAATCCGTGGCCAGCCGGATTGCTACGGATGAAGGGGTCCTGGCAGGGTCCTATGATTTGAAGGTCACTGACGGCAAAGTGGATCTGGCCAACAGCACTTATACCCCGAATGTGACCAACGTGGGCATTGCTTCCATGGCAACTATGAACCTGATGACCTGGCGTCAGGAAAACAACGACATGAATAAACGGCTGGGTGAACTGCGGGACAGCGAAGGGCAGGAAGGTGTCTGGGCCCGTATGGCCCGGGGTGAAGCCAAGTATGGCGCTCGGAATATGAAGAACCAGTACAATTATTATCAGGTCGGGTATGATACCAAAGTCGGCAAAGGATGGACAGTAGGGGCTGCTTACAGCAAGACTGACGGCAATACCACCTTCAGCCGGGGCAAGAGCGACAATGATCACGACAGCGTTGCCTTTTATGGCTCTTATCTGAGCGACAACGGCAGCTTTGTGGATTTGATTGGAAAATATGCCCGTTTGGATACCGATTACCATGTCATTGGCGGCGTCGGTGATGGAGATTATGACACCAATGCCTACAGCTTCAGTGCCGAATATGGCAAACGGTTCCATGGACAACAGGGATTGTGGATCGAACCACAGGCTGAACTGACTTATGGCCGGGTTGATTCCGCGGACTATACATCTGCCAGAGGAATCCATATCCATCACGACAGCATGGACAGCCTGGTGGGCCGTCTGGGCTTTACAGCAGGCAAAGATATCAAAGCAGGACACCTTTATGTGAGAGCTTCTTACCTGTATGATTTTGACGGCGATACAAACGTGGCCATGAGTTATGATGGAATCCGGGAAAATTACAAGGATGACATCGGCGGCGGCTGGTGGGAAGTTGGTCTGGGTGCCAACTTGAACTTGAGCAAAGCAACGCATCTGTATATGGACGTTGAAAAGACTTATGGCGGTGATGTTGCTACCCCGTGGCAATGGAGCATGGGCGTCAGATATTCTTTCTGATCCAGCCTTTTGTAAAAGATAAGACGCTGCTGCGCCGGGGATGAAAAAAGGGCTGTGAAATAATAGCTCCATGAAAACGAAAAAGGACTTTCGATTCTTGCGGATCGAAAGTCCTTTTTCATGTTAGAATTTAACTGTGATGAAAAACCTAACTGTGTATTATAGTGTAAGCGCTAAAAAATCCGGTGTATGGAATTATCACCTTCAGTTTGAGATAATACGGATGTTAAAAATATCGCACGAAAAAACGAATTTCTCTACGGTGCGCAACGTGTCGTTTTTTTTCGAGCCATTCGTGTCACTCATCTCTGGAGGTGGTTTTGTTTTGGGTGAAATTCAACGCATAAAACATCAGAAGGCTCTGGAATACTGGAGCCAGATTCTAAAGGAGCAGCAGGAAAGCGGCCTTTGCATCAAGGCGTTCTGTCGGTCACGTCAGATGAGCCATCATGCCATGTATTACTGGATCAAGGAACTGAGAGAGGAAGCGCTGTTGGTCAATCCTCAGGCACCTGCCTGTACTACTCAATTTGCGCCCGTCTCTCTGGCTCAGGAGCAACAGCATTCCTGCGGGAAGATGGTCGTCCACGTGGGTTCTGCTTCTCTTGAAATCCCTGCGGGAACCGCTGCGCCAGATTTGCAGCGTACGCTGCAGGTCCTCAAAGAGGTATTCTTGTGTTAATCCGCAACATCACTGCCGACCATATCTACCTGGCCTGTGGATATACGGATATGCGGAAATCCATCGACGGCCTGGCCGTGTCAAGGCCGGACTATAATTGACCCAATGGGTCAAATTGAACCCGGCCTTGACACCATATCAGTCGGATTAAAAAAGCCATTGCTATGAATATGTGAACCCTGGGGGCCAGTCTGACGTCTTTCTTCCTGTTCAAAAGTAGATGCAGCAGCATTTGGCATCCGAAACGATGAACGACAAACGATAAACCCACAGGTTCGCCCAGAGGGTTCCAGCTCCTATCAGGGTAAAAGGACTGCGAGGGAGGGGAAAAGCGGCAGTGTCAGCTGCGTCCTCATTCAAAGGAACCCGGCTACGGGTTCCTTCCATCAGCTCAACGGCAAATGCCCGGCATTTGCCATCCAGAACGACTCACGATGGACGACCAACGATGAACCAAAAGGCCACCGGATTTTCCGGCGGCCTTTTCATGGGGAAGGAAAACGCCCAGGGCGTTTTCCAACCTACAGCAATCCATGCAGTTTCCCCAGTTTCTGGATCTGGTCCAGAGAGTAGTGGGTGATCCGGGAAATGGTCTCCATGGGGATTTTTTCCTTCAGCATGCCAAGGACGTTGGCTTCCCGTTCTTGCTGCATGCCTTCTTCAGCTGCTTCTTTCTGGCGTCTTCTGATTTCATCGCTTAGAATCATATACTCTCGCCTCACTTTATCCATACTTTTTACAAAATGGACTTCCTGATCCAATCTTTCTGCAAAATGTCCTTCCGCTGCTTTTCCGTCCACGTACGGAGAAAAGCAGCGATATCGGGATCTGCTGCCTTTTCACTGCCTTTGCTGTTCAAGAACATCCGGGTTTCCTCGTCCTTTAATTGTACCTTGTTATCCTCTTTACAGCAATGGGTGAAAGTGTAAATGGGGCAGCCCTTTGTGGAAAGGGTCAAAGGTACAAATGAAGATGACGTAGGATGGGTTCAGTTCTTCATACGGTTTGCCTTTGTCCAGCAGCTCTCCATCGATCATGCTCTGGTAAAAGCGGCTGCGTTTGGCCAGGTCGTTCTTGGGAGAATTGGAGCACTGCATCTCGATGTCGTAGACCCGGCCTTCATCGTCCTCTACATAGACATCCAGCCGGACGCTTTTGCCGTCCAGGCGGAGGTCGATGGTCTTTTCGAAATCCTGGTAGTGGAGGGAACGGACTTTGATGTTTACGATTTTTTCGATGAGATGGGTGCAAAGCTGCTCGTTGCGCATGACATGTTGGAAGAGAAAGTTGTCTTGGATGGTGAGTTCGTCAAAGGTCTTGATTTTTTCCATGGTTCTGCCTCCTTATAGAATGGGTATAGAGAATCCATTCGACAAGAAACGAGAACTTCCTTCCTGGTTGGAAAAAGACCGTCATTAAGTGCAAAAAAGTGTTGTAAGAGAAAAAAAGCCAGACACGGCCCTGACGGGCCTTGAGGCGCCAGACGTCAGCTTTGTTCAGCTTAGCAGTAGGGCCGTACTGCTTAACGCTAACAATCTGACGTCTGACTTCTTGAATCTGATATCTGAAAGGTCTGAAGGGCCGGTCCGACATCCTTACTCCTTGTGTTCGTTTGTAAAAAGTGCTATTTTTATAAATAAAGCTCTTTTCATTTATAAAAATAGCACTTTTTATAAATGAAAAATATATCCGATGATAAAAAACCGATTTTGGATTTTGTTATGGAAATCAATTAAAGAGAAAGGAAGTGCATGATGAAATTTGTCTCTTTGTTAAAATTTTATTATAAAAACACACCGGAAGAATACGAAAAAGAATATCAAAAAAGATTTAAGGCTCCATTTGCCAATCATTTCCAAATTCAGATTCATCAATACAATCGAAAGGCATCTTATCCTGCATTTCTTTATTATCCCAATAATTTACTGAATCTCCTGGAAAAATTTTATAAAACTTATGAAAAATTTACTATTATATCATCTAGAGTTCCCAAAGTAGTCTTGTATCAGTTCACACTACTCAGTATTGTAGAGGAAATCAAATCGACTAACGATATAGAGGGGGTCCATAGTACAAGAAAAGAAATTAGAGATATTTTAGAAGAAAAAGGGCCGCAGCTTAGCAAGTTAAAAAGTATAGTTCATAAATATAGAGATTTGATGGGGGAAAAAGAAATTAAATTTAATACCTGTCAGGATATCAGAGAATTTTATGATGAATTTGCACATCAGGAAATTTCGGAAGAAGATCCGAAAAATAGACTGGACGGAGAAATTTTCAGAAAGGGAGAAGTGCTGATAGAAACACCTACAGGGAAGGCCATCCATCAGGGATTATTACCGGAAAATATAATTATAGAAACAATGAATCAGGCACTGGCAATCTTGCATTCAGATGAATACCCTCTGTTGATCAGATTGGCACTGTTTCACTATTTCTTTGTTTATATCCACCCTTTCTATGATGGCAATGGCAGAACTGACAGATTTATTACATCTTACTTTCTGAGCCATGAATTTAATCCTCTATTGGGGGTAAGACTCTCTATTTATATTAAAAGACATCGTTCCAAATATTATAAGATTTTAGAGGAAACGGATAACGAAAAAATCGAGGCGACTTGACACCTTTTGTTATGGGCTTTCTGGAAATATTGATTGGGTCTACAGAGGACACAATTGGACTCTTACAAAGGAAAAATACCCAGTTGCATAAATACGAAGAGAAAATCAATAAATTTAATCTTGCTGACAAATTGCTCAAAGAAGTATATATTCTTCTTTTGCAGGCGGCACTCTTTTATGGAGAAGGCATTTCTATGGCCGATTTAATGAAAGAAACAGATAAAAATAGAGCGACAATCCAGAAAAGACTTGATATGATTCCCCAGGCTCGTTTAATAGTTTCCAAATTAGGGAAAACAAAGTATTATAGACTGAATTTGATGATTTTCAAAGAGGCATGAAAGGAAACCTTTGCTTTTACTCATTAACGATTAACCTACAAGCTTCATACTTACTATCTCTATTTCATGTTGCGGTGCCGTAGGGGCCTCCCGGAGAGCATGACAAGAAATAAGAAACGGTCCTCCTGGGCCTAGAGACAGCTTGATAAGAAATCAGACATGGCCCAAGGGGCCTAGAGACATCAGACGTCAGCTTTGTTCGGCTTAGCAGTAGGGCCGATCTGCTTATCACCAACAAGCTGACGTCTGACTTCTTTTCTATAACAGGGACTAATTTGTACGAGCCGTATAATTGGTTTTGCTTGGCGATTTTGCTATAATTAAATCAAAGGGGGGATGACAATGCCTGAAATTAGCTTGTTTTTTGGAATTCGTATCACTATATACTATAACGATCACAATCCTCCACATATCCATGCTGAATATGCTGGCCAAAAAGCTTTGATTGATATCCAGAATGCATCGGTACTAAAGGGTTTTCTTCCAGGGAGACAATTAAAAATTGTTCTGGCTTGGTGTGTTTTGTATCAGGATGAATTGATGCAGAATTGGGAACTGGTGAAGGCAGGAAAAGAACCCAATCCAGTACCTCCCATGCGGAAAGGGTGATATCATGGATAGACAGCTGATTCCAGAAGTTTTGCAGGTTGTTCCGGGAAAAGGATACAGCTTTTATGCGTATTTCAATGATGGAACGGTGCATTATTATGATGCATCGTCTTTGGTACAGAAACCTGGTGTTTTTCAAAAATTGAAGGATCAAGAGGTCTTTCACGATTGTCTTACGGTCATGAATGGAACGGCCGCATGGGACTTGGAAGGGAAACGGGATCCGCGGAAATGCATAGACATTGATCCTTATGATGTCTATGAGGCACCTGTTGTGAAAGATCCACTGGAGACGGTTGCATAAGAGAGAAAAATAAAAGAAATCAGACACGGCCCTGACGGGCCTTGAGACGCCAGAAGTCAGCTTTGTCCGGCGAAGCAGCAGGTCCGATCTGCTCATCGCCAACAAGTTGACGTCTGACTTCTGAAAGGCCCGTCAGGGCCGGTCTGACTTCTTTATTAAGAGCCAGTCTGAAATCTTATAGCATGAGCTGTTTTCCATAAAAAAGAACCCGCCAGCCGCGGGTTCTTTCCATAGCTAGATGATTTGGGCTAATACCGATGAGTGCAACGGTGATCGCATGATTGTAGTTTCAGATTACGATTTAAAATGAATAAACATACACGAATAAAATAAAGCAGCAAAAACATAGATTCAAAAATACACCAAAGTCCATAATTATATAAATAAAATATAATTATGTATTTTGGTGTATTTTTATCTTGTAAAAAATAACCAAGAACTACTATATATAGTGGGGAATATACAAAAATAGACCAAAATGTATAAATATATAGACGTATAACTAGATAAAAAACAATATAAAAATATAGGAAAATGTATTGTTAAGTAGAAATAAGAATGATAGAATAAGGCAAAACAAATTTATGAAATGACAAAATTAATTCAAAGATTTTGCCGCATAAATGAATATTTTTTCAAAAGGAGGCGATTAGATTGAATAGGATTTACAAGGTTATATTCAATCGCGCAAAAGGGCAGTACCAGGTTGTTTCAGAATTAGCAAAAAATGGTGGGAAAGCGTCAGGTAATTCTTTATTAAGAACTATTATTAAATCCGGGAGGATACTGACCAGAACTGTGTTAACAGCTATGTTCGTATTTGGAAGTGTGCATTATGTTAACGCTGAAGTTGTCCATGACGGCGATCTTTTGAATGCCGGAACGAACATCTCTGTAACGAAAGACGACACAACGAAGACAATCACAATATCCACGGATGGGGTCGCAACCAGTGCAGAAGTGGATGCAGTAAAAGCTGATGTACAAAATAACCAAACCGCCATTACTGCTAATACGGACAAAATTGCGGATAACAGCACAGAGATTGCTAATAATAAGGCTGGAATCAGCCAAAATTCCAATGAAATCCAGCAAAACAAGACGGATATTGCAGCGAATAAAAATGCAATTACAATCAATACAGGAAAAATCAACAATAATACGGCCGATATTACAGAGCTAAAGAATGTGAATTCGGCGTTGGGCTTGGATAAAACAAAACCGGGAATGAAGTATTTCCGTGCCAATTCCACAGGAGAGGACGCGGCAGCTGCGGGTAAAGATGCTGTTGCCATCGGTGTCAGTGCAAAAGCGAATGGCAAAGATTCTATGGCTCTGGGCGATGCTGCTCGTTCTGCTTCATCTGCTGAAAACAGTATTGCCATTGGCCGAAAAGCTGTCAGCGGATCTTTTAACGGTATGACGGCTGATGGCGACAGTTCTACTGTGGTTATAGGCGGAGGCAAAGCAAGCATATCCATCGGTGATACAGCCAATGCTCGGGGAAACTCTTCGATTGCCCTGGGGGATGGAGCGACGGTCTATAATGACGGGACCAACGCTCAGCTCAACAATAATAGTATGGCAATTGGAACGAAGGCCAGCACGGTCGCTTCGAATCATGCAATTGCGATGGGCAACAGTGCTGCTGTGACGAAAAACAGTCATAGTGCTGTAGCAATGGGAGACAGCGCAAAGGCTGAGGCAGAAGAAGCAATGGCACTAGGTAAAAGTGCGGCTGCTTCTGGAGCTGCCAGCATTGCGGTTGGAACGGAGGCAGCAGCCAGTGGAGCAGATGCCCTGGCTATGGGGAAGAGTGCGCAGGCCAGTGGGGCAGATGCCGTAGCTATTGGGAATGGAGCCGCTGCTGGGAGCAGTGCTTCTGTGGTTTTGGGTAAAGATGCCAGTGCCAATGCCGTCCGGTCTGTGGTACTTGGCCCGAATGCAGGGGTAGGTATGGTAGGGGATGTATTAGGGGCCAAAGGCTCCCATGTGGTCATTGGCGATGGTGCCGGCAACAATATTGACGGACAGCAGAATATTGCAATTGGCTATAAAACGGGAAATGATGTCAAAAGCGATCATAATGTAGCCATTGGTTCTGAAGCTGGAACTAACATCGGGGCTGGTGGAAATACATCGGAAGGGAAAAATGTTTCTATCGGCTATCATGCGAACAAAAATGATGCGGCCGTTTCTCGGATCCAATCTACAGCATTGGGCAGCGAGACAAAGGCTGCCGATGACGCTGTAGCCGTAGGCTATCAGGCCCAAGCGAATGGAAATGGATCTACGGCAGTTGGGTTTAACGCCCAGGCAGCAGATGCAGCCAGTGTGGCTTTGGGGCAGGGGGCAAAAGCTTCAGAAGGCAATGTTGCCATCGGCAATGATTCCGTAGCGAATGCCACTATGATCAGTGGAACCGGATATCTGACGGGACAGGCGGCCCCTAAGACGGCTGTTTCAGTCGGCAATGCCTCGGCTTTGCGCCGCATCACCAATGTTGCTGATGGGGCACTGGATCAGGATGCCGTTACCGTGGCACAGCTCAAAAAATCAATCGACGCCACGGTAGCTCAGGTCAATGCGAATGTTTCTTCGGCAACGGCAAGTGGAGTATATTATGATACGGTCACTTCTGGAGAGGGAGACAGTATTACCCTTCGCAATCCTGCGAATAAGGGAACGAAAATCCACAATGTCGCTGCAGGGACACTGGGGACTGATGCAGCGAATGTCGCTCAGGTCAATGAGATCGTCGATGTGGCAAAAACACATTATTACTCTGTAAAATCTACCAATCTGAATAATTATGATAACGATTTGGCCACCGGGGAAGACTCTATGGCAGCTGGCGTGAGCGCCAAAGCGTTAGGGGACAGGAGTGTTGCACTGGGGAATAATACGGAAGCGCAGAGCCTTGGCAGTATCACAGTGGGAGCCGGCTATGAAGATCCGGATAACCCAGGCAGCCTGAAACAGACGTTAGCCATCAGCGGGTATCAATATAACACGGCAATCGGGGCTGGCGCTCAAGCAGCCGGAAATCATTCTCTGGCGATAGGGACTTTGGCAACCTCCTCTATAAAAAATGGCGGGAGCAGCGTAGATAAAGCTGTGGCCATTGGCTATTCTGCTGGGGTTTCTGATGACAAAGCCATCGCCATCGGCAGCGATGCCAAGAGCAACAGCAAAAGTGCTTCCGCTATTGGGGATACGGCTCAGGCACTGGCAGAAAATGCTCTCGCAGTGGGGACAATGGCACAGGCAGAAGGTGTTTCTTCTGGGGCAATCGGCACCAAAAACCGGGTCACGGGAGCAAATACCTATGTTTTGGGCAGCCAGAACAGTACGGCTCCCACAGGTACAGCTGCTGATGTAAGTGCTTCGAATTCGGGGATCTTTGGGAATGAAAACCGAATGGAAGGGGACAGCAATCGCATTGTCGGGAATCAAAACGTACTGAAAATGGAATCCCTTTCCAATAATCCTGCCAACCCGAAAACCTTTGGTAATATTTTTGTAACGGGCAATCAGAATATGGTGACCGGAGATCCGGATACAAGTACAGCAGGCGATGCGGGCAGTGTGTCTGATATTACTATTACCGGTTCGAAAAACACCATCCGAGCCAAAAATCAGAAAAACAAGGATTTGACGGATATCCAAATCATTGGCAACCAGAATACCCTTGATGCCACGGCTCAGAATACGGATTTGTCCAATACCCAGATCTTGGGCAGCCATGTAACAGCCACTTTGGGGAATTCCGTCTATCTGGGCAGCAACTCTGCTTATGTTGCATCAGGAGCCACTACGAAAGGGAAGGATGCTTACAGCAGCAACGGAACCTATCAATACGCTGGGGGGACCCCTGCTGGGATTGTAACGGTGGGCTCCGTGGGGAAAGAACGGCGCATCCAGAACGTTGCGGCCGGTCTGGTCAGCGCAAAGAGTACGGATGCTGTGAATGGAAGCCAGCTTTACACCATGACGCGGCCTCTGCGGTTTGCTGGAGATAATTCAACCATTGGCAATACTTCGGAAGCAGATGTCAATGTACTCCATCGCGGTTCTGATCAGGCCATGTCCCTTTTGGGCGGTGCTGACAGCAACAATTTAAGTGATAATAATATCGGGGTGGTTGCCAATTCAGCCAATAATACGATGACTGTAAAATTGGCAAAAGATGTGACTGGGCTGAACAGTATTACATCGAAAACTGTAAACGCTGAGACGGTAAAAGCCGGCGATACCACTGTCAATAATCAGGGAGTGACCATAACTGGCGGACCTTCTGTGACTAAGGAAGGAATCAATGCGAACGGCACGAAAATTACCAACGTAGCTGCTGGTACAGCGGATACAGATGCTGTCAACGTCAGTCAGTTGACGAAACAGTCTGCTGATTTAACGGAAAAAGGGTTCGGATTAAAGGATCAGGATGGAAATATCGTCCACAAATCTCTGGGCGAGGATATTGAAGTTACCGGGGACGGCAAAAATATTTCTACGAAAGTGGAAAACGGAACGATGAAAGTGGTCCTGAACGATGATTTGAATGTAACCAGTGTAACTACCGCCGATACGAACGGAAATAAGACCGTGACCCAGGGAAGTGGCATGACCATCACGGATAAAGATGGGAATGAGACAACGATTGGTGCTGGCGGTATTACGATTACCCCGAAAAATCCGGCACCAGGGACTTCTCCAGTTTCTTTGACAGAAAAAGGGCTGGATAATGGCGGCAACCAGATTCACAATGTGGCTGCTGGCACTGCTGGGACGGATGCAGTGAATGTCAGCCAGCTGAAAGATGAAATTGCCAAGAATGCCACCAAACTGGTAGACGGAAAAAATACGACAGTTACCGGCACCGGCACAACGGAAGATCCCTACAAGGTCAATGTCAATGACAATCTGAATCTGGGTGAAAAAGGCGAAAATGGAATAGACGGGTCCATCGGTGTGGCAGGCAAAGATGGCTCAGCTGTTACCATCAATGGGAAAGATGGCTCTATCGGAATGAATGGAAAAGACGGGAAAGATGGGCTTACCATGAAATCTGCGAAGGGTCAGGACGGCGTGGATGGTTCCAATGGTGCCAATGGTATGACCCGTATTGTTTACGAAGATGATGGGCATGTCACCCATGAAGTTGCCACATTAGATGATGGACTGAAGTTTGCGGGGAATACAGGATCTGTGGCCAAAAAACTGAACAGCACCATGACCATCAAAGGGAATGGTACGAAAGCGGACGCAGAATATGATGCCTCCAACATCAAGACTGTAGTGGATGCAAATGGAGATTTGGTCATTGGATTGGACAAGAATCTGAAAGCAGATACGGTTACCGTGGGCGGCCAGGGCAAAGATGGCGCTGATGGCATCAATGGGGCTATCGGTGTGAAAGGTGCCGATGGCAAAGATGGGGTTACCATTTCTTCTATAGGCAAAGACGGAACCAATGGTACCGATGGTCATATTGGCATCAATGGCAAGGATGGTGCTTCTGCGGACATCCATGTTGTAAAAGGTGTGAATGGAGTAGACGGCACGGATGGCTATAATGGCTCAGATGGTATTGATCGGATCGTCTATGAAGATCACAATGGGAATACCCAGACGGTCGCCACTATGAACGACGGAATGAAATATGGCGGCGACGTAGGGAATGTAATCAGTAAAAAACTCAATGGGCAAGTGAATGTAGTTGGGGGCATTACGGATTCTTCTAAACTGTCAACGGAAGACAATATCGGAGTGGTATCTGATGGCAGTGATAACCTGAAAGTGCGGCTTTCAAAAGATTTGAAAGGACTGGATTCGGTTACTACGAAGACTGTTACAGCAGACACTGGGAATATCACGACGGTAAATGCCAGCACTGTCAACGTTGGAGACACCACCATAACCACGGGAGGCATGACCATCCAAAATGGTTCCTCAGGTCAGGATGTTACGCTCAATAAAGATGGGCTGAATAATGGTGGGAATAAGATCACCAATGTAGCTCCTGGAGATATTTCATCGACCAGTACGGATGCTGTAAATGGAAGCCAGCTGTACCGTGCGGAAAACCGGATCAGTCGGTTGGGAGATCGGGTGAATCGTGTTGGGGCAGGTGCGGCAGCTCTGGCAGGGTTGCACCCACTGGATTTCGATCCAGATGACAAATGGGATTTTGCTGCAGGGTATGGAAATTATAAAGATGCTCATGCAGTCGCTATCGGAGCATATTATCGTCCTAATGAAGATACGATGTTCAGTGTGGGTGGTTCCTTTAGCGGAGGCGAAAATATGGTGAATGTAGGAGTCAGTTGGAAATTTGGACAAAAAAACCATATCTCTCGCTCCAGAGTGTCCATGGCCAAGGACATGTTGGCCATGAAAAACCAAATCGAAACACTCACGAAAAAATTAGCTGCTTATGAATCAGGCCAACCTGCTAAGGCAATCCCTGCGTCTGCTCACAGCATGAACTTCCCTGACGTACCAGAGAACCATTGGGCTTACCAATATGTGAAAACATTGGCCGAAAAAGGCTACTTGGAGGGATATCCGGATGGAGAATTTAAGGGAGACCGTTCTATGACTCGCTATGAGTATGCTGCGATTATCTACCGAGCTTTACAGAATGGGGCACCTTCTGATGGAAATATGGCCCGGTCGGTGGATGAATTTGGCCCTGAACTGGTCAAAGTTCAAAATATTGATCGGTTCCGTGTGGATCGTATTTCTGGTAAGGATAATGACCGTCATAAGGTAGAACGTGTCCGTATCAATGATAAGGACGATAAAAACAGAGGTGATTTCCGGGATGTGTATGGATCCCATATCCAGAAATCATAAAGGCATGTAGGATAAGTTATGAAATTGGGGCAATGCTTGATTTCGTTGCCCCAATTCGCTATTCAATTGTATCTCTAATGGACTCTACTTAAAGTGTATAAATTTATTTCTAAATAAAAAATTTGTAGATATACCATTGCTTATGTAATAAAAATAGTGGGACTTTATGGATGGGCATATCCATATTCTCCCACTGTTTCTGATTTAAACGACTGAATGAGAATGGCTTAGGATGGATACAGAAAACAACTCTTAGTGGTAAAAATATAGAGAAAAATATTATTGAGTGAAGCAATCATGGAATTCTCTAGTGAATGTTCTTCTGGGCAGAATCATCAGAAGGAGATATAGAGGTCTACATTATCGGAGGTTGCTATGACAGAAGAAGAACGAGTGAAAAAATGGAGTCAAGGAATTTCTGAAATGGATGAGCTGTCCATGGACGAGAAGAAAACAGTCTGTCATCAGGCAGCGGTGCAGATGGTAATTTTATGGGGCGCTATAGAGATAGTCGTTGTAGGCTTCCTCATATGGGCGGCATCCCAGTATCCGGAAATTATACCCGGTTTCAACCGCATAACTGATCTGGTGAACAGCAACTTTGAACATAGCGGAATACGGGCTAAGCGCATAGGAGCTATCATAGTCAGCCTGCCTGCTCTTCTTCCTCTAATCGCAGCGGTGTCGATTCCTATGATCGCAGTTTTTGCCGGATGCAGAAAGCACTTGGTCAGAAGGGCCGCGGGGAAGCTGTCTCATCAATGGCGCATGGAAACAGATTTGAAAATGACACGGGGGATTACCTTTGCGGATGTGAAACAGGGAATAGAGCTTTTACAGGATGATAAGATCCAGTATTTGGTTGTATCGCCTGAGAAGATACCAAAGGAATTATTGAAGAATGTGTATTGGATGTTCAATGAAATACTATATGTTTCGGCAAATACTTTTTCTCATGACGTGGTGGAATACATAGAGGATAATCAAAAGAATTGGCATCCTGGGGAAATGGCTGTCGAGGCGGAGAAAATATATATTATTTTTGAAGCTTTCATTCCTGGAAAAGAAGTGCTGCTTGCCAATGAGTATGTTACGGATGCTTCGACGTTAGATGAGGAATGCAGAATAGATGGATTGTTCCAGACCGATATTGCCGCGCTTCTTTCTGCTGATAATGGAAAATACTTTACAAATGAAGAATTGCTGATGAAGATCCATAACCAGATAGCTGGGAAAAATTTGGGCAATCATATATTTTTTGAGGGGCTGGAAAGATGTAACCCGTTAGAGGGGGGTTCTTGTTACTGCGTTTTGCTTGGATCATAAGGGGAAATAGATACGGTACAGGCCCGAAGGGCTGGTCTGACTCCTTATCAAGGTCTGGCCTGACGTTTTCCACTAGCCAGTGACCAGGGCAAAAAAAAAGACCGCCGGAGCGGTCTTTTTTTTACAATAGCACATATTTCAGTACGAACAGCACGGCCAGGACGTACATCAGGCCGCTGATCTTGTTTTTGTGTCCGGTGAGGACGTTGAGGATCACGTAGGTGATGACACCGAAAGAGATCCCTTCAGAGATGCTGTAGGCGAAGGGCATGGCGATGATGGCGATGTAAGCCGGGATGGCTTCACTCAGGTCGCTCATGTTGATCTTGGTCACGGCGGAGAACATCAGGAATCCTACGATGACCAGGGCCGGAGCCGTGGCAAAAGCGGGGATGGCCATGAAGAAGGGGGAGAAGAACAGCGAGAGCAGGAACAGCACGGCTACAGTGATGGCAGTGAGCCCGGTGCGGCCTCCTTCTGAGACACCGGCGGCGCTTTCTACGAAGGTGGTGACGGTGCTGGTCCCCAGGAGGGCCCCGGTGCAGGTGGCGCAGGCATCGGCCATCAGAGCTCCTTTGATATGGGGCAGGTGGCCTTCTTCATCCAGCATGTCGCTTTTGGCGGCGACCCCGATGAGGGTGCCCAGGGTATCAAAGGTATCCACGAACAGGAAGGCGAAGATGACGGCGAAGAAGTTCAGGCTCAGCACATGGGAGAAGTCCAGCTTCAGGAATAGGGGAACCGGGCTGATGGGGGCAAAGGAAGCCAGGCCGCCGGACAGGTTGGGGAATACGCTGAAGGTCCCCAGTTCCGGATTGGGCACGTACAGGCCAGTGGCTTCACAGATCATGCCCAGGATCCAGGTACCCAGGATGCCGAAAAGGATATTTCCCCGGACATTTTTGATGATCAGGAAGGACGTGAACAGGATCCCCAGCATGGCGATGAGCACGGTGATCCCCACGCTGTGGAAGGTACCGTCGGCCATGGCCTTGGTGAAGGAATACAGGGACACCTTCGTAGCCGGGTTGGCAACGATGATCCGGGCGTTCAGCAGGCCGATGAACGCGATGAAGAGTCCGATCCCTACAGAGATCGCCTGCTTCAGGGTCATGGGAATGGCGTTGAAGATGGCTTCCCGGATGGAGGTCAGGGACAGGATGATGAAGACGATCCCTTCGAGGAAGACGGCGGACAGGGCCATTTCCCAGGAATTCCCCATCTGGAGGCACACGGTGTAGGCAAAGTAGGCGTTGAGTCCCATGCCCGGCGCCAGAGCGAAGGGATAGTTGGCAAAAGCGGCCATGAAGAAGGTGCCCAGGGCAGAAGCAATGGCGGTGACGGTGAGCAGGGCCCCTTTATCCATCCCGGTGGCGCTAAGGATGGAGGGATTCACGATCAGGATGTAGGCCATGGTCATGAAGGTGGTGATCCCGGCGATGATTTCCGTCCGCATGGTGGTGTGGTTTTCCTTTAGGTGGAAAACCCGTTCGCAGAATTGTTCCATGATAACTTCCTTCCTTTCAGTCTTTTAAAGGATTCTTCTATTATAGCAAAAAAAGGCTGAATCTGTTAGAATATTAGGGAAGAAAACGAAAGAATCGAGGAAAAAATGAGAGACCTTTTAGCTTCATTGAACGAACAGCAGGCTGAGGCAGTCCGTCAGATTGCCGGGCCTATTTTAATTTTGGCTGGGGCCGGCAGTGGCAAGACCAAGGCACTGACCACCAAGATCGCCTATCTTCTGGAAAAAGGGGTGAAACCCTGGAACATCCTGGCCATCACCTTCACCAACAAAGCGGCCAAGGAAATGCGCCAGCGGGTAGATGCCCTGGTGGGACCCTCTGCCAAAGATGTGTGGCTGTACACTTTCCATGGGTTCTGCAACCAGTTGCTGCGCCGGGAAATCGGCCATCTGCCCGGGTATACCACGGCTTTTTCCATCTACGACCCGTCCGACTGCAAAAATGTGCTGAAGGAAGCCCTGAAGAAACTGAACCTGGATGAGAAATTCTATCCTCTGCCCGGTCTCATGACCACCATCTCCAATGCCAAGAATGCCCAGGTGGATGCGGCGGAATTTGCCCGGCAGGCGGATGATTTCCATGCCCGGAAGGTGGCGGAGATCTATGGGGAATACCAGAAACACTTGGTCCAGAGCAATGCGGTGGATTTCGACGATCTGCTGCTGCTGACGGTGAAGCTGCTCCAGACGGTGCCGGAAGTGCGGGCGAAGTACCAGAACAAATTCCATTACGTACTCATCGACGAATACCAGGACACCAACCATGTCCAGTATCTCCTGGCCAAGCTCCTTTCTGCGCCGGAAAACAACCTGTGTGCCGTGGGGGATATCGACCAGAGCATCTACGGCTGGCGGGGTGCGGATATCAGCAATATCCTGGATTTCGAAAAGGACTATCCCCAAGCCCGGATCTACAAACTGGAACAAAACTACCGGTCCACCCAGGTAATCTTGGATGCGGCCAATGAGGTGATCAAGCACAATGCGGCCCGCCGGCCCAAGAACCTGTGGACGGAGAACGGCAACGGCCAGCCCATTGCTTATTATCAGGCCCGGGATGACCGGGAAGAAGCAGAATTCGTGGTGGGACAGATCCGGAAGCTCCAGCAGGAAGGCACGAAGCTGGGGGATATGGCCATCCTGTACCGGACCAATGCCCAGAGCCGGATGTTCGAAGAGAACCTGATCAACAACGGCATCCCTTATGTGATGGTGGGGAGCTTGAAATTCTATGATCGGAAAGAAGTGAAGGATACCCTGAGCTACCTCCGGTTCCTGGCCAATGAACGGGATATCCAGGGGCTGGAACGGATCATCAACGAACCCAAGCGGGGCATCGGGGCAGCTACTGTGGCCAAGGTGAGGGGGCTCCTGGAAGAAAGCGGCATGCCCTTGCCGGAAGTGCTCCGGACCGTCCAGGCCCAGGAAGTGCTGGGCCGTTCCCTGGGGAAGATCCAGGCCTTCAGCCAGATGATGGAAGAACTGGCTCGGGTGAAGGACACCCTGCCGGTGAAGGACCTGATGGAACAGGTGCTGGAAAAGACCGGCTATCTGGAAGCCCTGCGGCTGGAAGGTTCGGACCAATCCAAGAGCCGTCTGGACAACCTGAACGAATTCCTCCGGATCGCCGATGAATTTGCCAAGGACCCGGGAGAGGAGAACAACAAGACCCTGGAAGATTTCCTGAACCATGTTGCCCTGGTAGCGGACATCGATGACGCCAAGCTGACCCAGGATTCCGTCACCCTCATGACTCTCCATTCTGCCAAGGGACTGGAATTCCCGGTGGTGTTCATCGGAGGCATGGAGGACGGGCTGTTCCCCAGCCAGCGGAGCCTGGAGGACGAGGACAAGCTGGAAGAGGAGCGGCGGCTGTGCTACGTGGGGATCACCCGGGCCAAGAAACGGCTGTACCTGACCAGCTGCCGGAATCGGATGGTCTACGGCCATGTGGTCATGTATCCGCCTTCCCGGTTCTTGGAAGAGATTCCCCGGAACTTGATCGAAAATGTGGCGGTGCGCCGAAGCACCTATGGGGGCTATGGGGGATACCGAGGCCAGAACCCGGCGGCTGCACCCCATGCCAGCCTGCGGAACATTGCCCGGAAGCGGGGGGGCAGCATCTTGGATACTCCATCTCCCCAAAGCCGGTTTGTGCCGGCAGGGGACAGTGTGCCGGAATTCCATCCCGGTGACAAATGCCGGCACAAGAAATTCGGAGTAGGGACCATCATCGAGGCCCGTCCTGACGGCAGTGAGGGGCAGTTGGTGACGGTGGCTTTCCCGGGCAGCGGCATCAAGCAGCTGGCCACCAAGTATAAGATCCTGCAGAAAATCTGAGGGGGTAAGGCCATGAGTGAAATGACGAAAGAGGCGGCGGCAGCCCGGATCGATGAGCTGCGGGCCGTCATGAAGAAAAATTCCTATCTGTATTATGTCCAGGACAATCCCCTGATCACCGATGCGGAATACGATGCCATGATGCGGGAGCTGAAGGAGCTGGAAGCCCAGTATCCGGAACTGGTGACACCGGATTCTCCCAGCCAGCATGTGGGGGGCTATGCTAAGCCGGGCTTTACGGAAGTGAAGCATATGACGCCTCTTTTGAGCCTGGCCAACGCCTTTTCTCCGGAAGAGATGGAAGAATTCGACCGGCGGGTCCATGAAGGGCTGCCGGCGGGCACCAAAGTCCAGTATGTGGTGGAGCCCAAGATCGATGGACTGGCCTGCAGCATCATCTATGAGAACGGCCGGTTCGTCCGGGCGGCTACCCGAGGTGATGGGGTGGTGGGAGAAAATGTCACGGAAAACGTCCGGACCATCGCCAATATCCCCAAAGTGCTGAAGCCCATTCCCGGCATGGAGATCCCGGAGCTTTTGGATGTGCGGGGGGAAGTATATATGCCTCGGCAGGCCTTTGTGAAGCTCAATGAGGAACGGCAGGAAGCTGGAGAACAGGAATTCGCCAACTGCCGGAATGCAGCGGCGGGCTCTCTGCGGCAGCTGGATCCTCGGGTGACGGCCAAACGGTCCCTGGCTTTCTTTGCCTACGGCATCGGGGTGGGGGCCGGGAACCTGCCCACCCACAATGCTTCCATGGATATGCTCCAGCAGTACGGCTTCACCACGACGGAAGGCCGGGCCCTGGTGGATACCATCCAGGAGGCCAATGAACTGATCAAGAAGCACGGGGAACGCCGGGCTCTTTTGGGCTACGATACGGACGGCGTGGTGGTGAAGGTGAACGACGTGTGGCAGCAGGATATCTTAGGGGCCACCGGCAAGGATCCTCGCTGGGCCATGGCTTATAAATTCCCTCCAGAACAGGCGGAGACACTCCTGGAAGACATCGTAATCCAGGTGGGGCGGACCGGGGTGCTGACCCCCACGGCGGTGCTCCAGCCGGTACGTCTTTCCGGAAGCACTATCAGCCGGGCCACTCTCCACAATGAGGACTTCATCCGGGAGAAGGATATCCGGATCGGGGATCATGTGATCATCAACAAAGCTGCGGAAATCATCCCGGAAGTGCTCCGGGTGGTGCCGGAAAAACGGACCGGAGAAGAAAAGGTGTTCCACATGCCGGAAACATGTCCGGAGTGCGGCTGGAAGGTGGAACGGAAGGAAGGGGAGGCGGCCTGGCGCTGCACCAATCCCCACTGCCCGGCCCTGGGACGGGAAGGGCTGATCCATTTCACCAGCCGGGATGCCATGAACATCGACGGCTGCGGACCCAGCGTGCTGGCCCAGCTGACGGCGGCAGGGCTGGTGAAGGATCCGGGAGATCTGTACCTTTTGACCCGGGAGCAGGTCCAGCAGCTGGACAGGATGGGCCCAAAAAGTGCGGACAACCTGATCAATGCCATTGAGGGCAGCAAGAGCCAGAGCCTGGATAAGCTGCTCTTTGCCTTGGGGATCCGCCATGTAGGGGCCAAAGTGGCCCGGACTTTGGCGCTGAAATACGGTACCATGGACAAGCTCATGGCGGCCGATCAGGAAGAATTGGCCCAGATCCCGGATATCGGGCCGGTGATTGCGGAAAGCGTGGTGACCTGGTTCGGAGAGCCTATGAACCAGGCCTATGTGGAACGGCTGAAGGAACTAGGGCTCAATATGGAGATGACGGCTGGACAGGCCCAGGATGAGAATCATCCTTTCTATGGGAAGACCATGGTGTTCACCGGCACCCTGCCTACTTTGGACCGGGCTACGGCCCAGACCATGGCCCAGGATGTAGGGGCTAAAGTCACCAGCAGCGTCAGTAAAAAGACCGACTACGTAGTGGCCGGCGCCGACCCCGGGAGCAAGTACACCAAGGCCCAGAGCCTGGGCGTGACCATCCTGGACGAAGCCGAGTTCCTGCGGATGATGGGGAGATAAAAAGGCTGTTGCTTGCATGTGCAACACCCCCTTTTGGAGTGATGAAAAAAGACTGCCCGCGGGGGCAGTCTTTGTGTTATTTGTCAGCGACTTCTACTTTGCCGCTGAATAGTTCTTTGGTGCAGTGACGGACCACGTTGATGGCCAGGTACATCAGGCACAGGGCCACAACCAGCTGGAGTCCTTCTACCATGGGGAAGAAGACACCAGCCATGGCTTTCTTGTAGATGCCATAGATGGACAGGCACAGGGCACTCATGGTCACGAAGAACATGAAGGTCATGGGCACGTAGAGCATCCAGCTCTTCCGGCCGGTCATCTTCAGGAACACAGCCAGGGCAACCAGGCACAGGGCGCTCAGCAGCTGGTTGGCAGCGCCGAACAGCGGCCAGATGTTCATGTAACCGCCCAGGCACAGCAGGTAGCTGGGGATCAGGGTCACGATGGTGGCCACATAAGTGTTGCTCAGGAATTTAGCAGCAGCACCTTGTTCTTTTCCTTCTTCCGGAGCCAGGATTTCCTGGAGCATCATCCGGCCGATACGGGTCACGGCATCGATGGTGGTCATGGCCAGAGCGGATACGCACATGGTCACGATGCAGGTGCTGTAATACTTGGGGATACCGAACATGGTGAAGTATCCGCCGATAGCGCTGCCGAAAATAGCAAACGGAGTGGCTTTGGGCAGCTGGCCGTTGACGGCCACGGAGCAGGCGATGACCAGGGAAACCACACCCAGGGTGGATTCGATCAGCATGGAGCCGTAGCCCACGGGCAGCATGTCTTTTTCGTTAGAAATGGTCTTGGAGGAAGTACCGGAAGAAACCAGGGAATGGAACCCGGATACAGCCCCGCAGGCGATGGTTACGAACAGGATGGGGAACAGAGGCTTGCCGGCCACATCAAAGGAGGTGAAGGCGGGCATGTTGATGGAAGGATTCCCCACGATGATCCCTACGACCCCGGCCAGGATCATCCCCAGCAGCAGGAATACGGACAGATAGTCACGAGGCTGGATCAGCAGCCACATGGGCATGATGGAAGCAGCGAAGCAGTACGCATAGGTCACATACAGCCAGGTGGTACGGGAAGCGTAGATGGGATGGGCAATCCCCAGGCTGACCATGGCGATCATGCAGATGATGCCCAGGATCAGTTCTTTGGCGCCGGTGATGTTGAACCGCCGGGTCACGATCCCGAAGACTACAGCTACCGCGATGTAGATCATAGAAATGGAAGCGGCAGAGGCGTTGGGCCCCATCATTTCGCCGGTCTTGGAGAAACCGTTGAAGGTACTGGCCATAATGTCGGAGAAAGCAGCGATGACCAGCAGAGAGAAGAGCCAGCCGAACATCAGGAACATCTTGCAGCCGGTATGGCCCACATATTTTTCAATCAGGGCACCCATGCCTTTGCCGTCGTTCTTCACGGAAGCATAGAGGGCAGTGAAATCCTGTACAGCCCCGAAGAATACGCCGCCTACAATAATCCATAAGAATGCAGGAACCCACCCGAACATGGCGGCGATAATCGGACCGGTTACAGGGCCGGCACCGGTAATAGAAGAAAACTGATGGGCAAATACCGTGAAACGGGAAGCGGGAGCAAAGTCCTTGTCATCCCGGAAGCGGTAGGCAGGAGTCTTCGCATCCGGTTCAATTCCCCAGGTCTTGACCAGCCAGCGCCCATAAAACATGTACGCACAGACGAAGATTACAATGGCAAGACACACAAGCGTTAATCCGTTCATCATCATCACTCCTTCGAAAAAAATCGACACTTTTGTTTGCAAGTGCCGTCATCAAATCGGATGCTTGTTGATAGTTACGTAATTTACCACTTGTTCACGTTCTTGTCAACGATTTTTTGTATACTTCATACATTATTTTTTCAAAGTGTTAGCCTGCTAAAGAAAGGTTCCCGAATTAACAGAGAATAAGTCCATTTCAGGGATACTTTAACCAAAAAGTCCTCGGATTTTGTCTTTTGTGAATGGAATGATGTCTGGAAAATAGAAAAACAGGACTCCCTTGGATCATCCTGTGTGCAATCCCAAAAAGAAGGGACTGTTTCCTCGTACTAGAGAAAAAATGTGCCATTGTAAACAAAAAATCATAATTTTAGTGGGGAAAAGAAAAAAATAAAAAAGAAGGGTTGCAATCCTGAGGACATCGTGCTATCCTTAAGCCCATCAATCCCATACAAGAAATGCCACGAAGAGAAGGAGTAAGCTGCGGAATCCCTTCAGAGAGTGTCCGGCCGGTGTGAGGACACAGGGAGGATGAAGCCGAACTGGTCTCAGAGCAGCTGCCTGAAAGCCTGTGAGAGGGAAGTAGGGTACGCCGGAAGCCTGACCGTTAGCAGACAGGAGGATATCGGCCGCTGGCCCGTATCTGCAAAAGAGCATGCAGCTCAGGCTGCGTGAACAAGAGTGGTACCGCGAAAGTTCCTTTCGTCTCTTTGGAGACGGAGGGATTTTTTTGGTTCTATAATAAATGTTGGGGTCTTGTGGACACTCCTGTTCACAAGACCCCTTGTCTTACGATAAAATAAAGACATATCTAAGCTACATTTCACCTCAACCACCACGAAGAACTGAAAGGAGAAT
>NZ_JBQOUY010000017.1:0-51504 GCF_052216985.1 Acidaminococcus nyctereutis | reverse complement strand
CTTCCAGGGCTTTCAGAGCAGAGCCTACGACGATGGGAATATCGTCTCCAGGATAGCCGTACTGGCTCAGCAGTTCACGGACTTCCATTTCAACCAGTTCGATCAGTTCAGGATCGTCCACTTGGTCAGATTTGTTCAGGAACACTACGATGGCAGGCACACCGACCTGGCGGGCCAGCAGGATGTGTTCACGGGTCTGAGGCATAGGACCGTCAGCAGCGGAAACGACCAGGATGGCACCGTCCATCTGAGCAGCACCGGTGATCATGTTCTTTACATAGTCAGCGTGCCCCGGGCAGTCGACGTGTGCATAGTGTCTGGTTTCGGTTTCGTATTCCACGTGGGCGGTATTAATGGTAATACCACGTTCTCTTTCTTCCGGAGCCTTATCGATATCAGCATAGGCTTCGAAAGTGGCTTTGCAGCCCGGAGTTTCGGACAGGACCTTGGTGATCGCCGCGGTCAGGGTAGTCTTACCGTGGTCGACGTGACCAATGGTACCAATGTTCACATGGGGTTTTGTTCTTTCAAATTTCTCTTTAGCCATTAGATTACCTCCCAACGCTTCCTGCTGTTTTTTTGGATTTTAAAATAGCCCCTTTACGGGGCTGTGTTGGTAATGGTAGCGGCGCACGGATTTGAACCGCGGACAGGCCGGGTATGAACCGACTGCTCTAGCCAACTGAGCTACGCCGCCATAAAATGGAGCTGATGACCAGAATCGGACTGGTGACCTTATCCTTACCAAGGATACGCTCTACCAACTGAGCTACATCAGCATGTGGTTGCGGGGGCTGGACTTGAACCAACGACCTTCGGGTTATGAGCCCGACGAGCTACCAACTGCTCCACCCCGCGATGTTTGGTGGAGAGAGAAGGATTCGAACCTTCGAAGCCAGAGGCGGCAGATTTACAGTCTGCTCCCTTTAACCACTCGGGAATCTCTCCACATTTGTCTGTCACGAATATTTGGAGCTGGCAAAAGGAATTGAACCCTCAACCTACTGATTACAAGTCAGTTGCTCTACCTATTGAGCTATGCCAGCGCTTTTCGTTCGTAACAAGGATAAGTATAAAGGAACTTGGGGAAATTGTCAACAGCTTTTTTAGAAAAAGTGTAAGGAATTTTATAAACTATGGAAAGGGGGTATTGCACGTCCTGCGCAACACCCCTTTTCTTACAGATAGAAATACCAGACCGTAAAGGCAGCCAGGATGATCCGATAGATCCCGAAGGCAGTCAGCCGAGACCGCTGGAGGAACTTCATGAACCAAAGGATGGACAGATAGCCTACCACGAAAGCTGTGACAAAACCGATGGCCAAGACCATCAGGTCCCCGCTGCTGAGGGCGGACAGATTCTTCAGCAGTTCATACAGACAAGCCACCACCATGATGGGCAGCGCCATGATGAAGGTGAAATCGGCCCCGGCTTTCCGATTCACGCCCACCAATAGGGCACCTCCCAAAGTAGACCCGCTCCGGGAGAATCCCGGCCACAGAGAAAGGAACTGGAAGAATCCGATGTACAGCGCCTGACGCAGGCTGATATGGTCCACATCCTGGACCAGTTCTGCTTCATGGCCCCGGATCTTCCGTTCTGCCACGATCATCAGCAGAGCACCCAGGACCAGCCCTACGGCCACTGTAGCCGGAGAAAACAAATATTTCTTGATGAAGGAGTGGACCAGATAAGCAAAGGCCATGGTGGGAACACAGCCGGCCGCGATATGCCAGCCTGTAAGGCCGCTGCCTCTCTGCCAGCCCTCTTTGGTCAGGAAACGGGCAAATCGCTCCTTGTAGAGCACCAAGACCGCCAGGATAGCCCCCAGCTGGATCACCACGTCGAAGATCTTGGCCAGGTTTCCTTTAAAACCGATCATATGGCCTACGATGATCATATGGCCAGTAGAAGATACGGGGATGAATTCTGTCAGGCCTTCCACGATGCCCAACAAGACTGCAATCAGATTTTCGCTCACGATGCACACTCCTTCTCTTTGCAATGCTTTTTAGTAATAAGAACTTGTCCATTATATGGCAAGGAAGCCAAAAAAAAAAGAGAAATCACGGATTTTTCTCAGCAGTTTAAGAAAAATTGTGATTCTCTTTTTCTGTGGCAGATTCAAGATCCCATTTTTTCGTCCCCGAAGGAAATCCCCACTTCCCGGCCGGTCCGGATGATATCCGAATCCACGGGCACCTGATGGGGCTGGGACGCCGCCCGGACAATGGGTACCCGCACGATGGCATTGGCCTGGAGGGCCACCATCACGTTGAATTCCCCATCCAGGCAGGCTTCCACGGCTGCCGCTCCGTATCGGGTAGAGAGTACCCGGTCATAGGCTGTAGGGGAACCGCCTCTTTGGAGATAGCCCAATACGGTGCAGCGGGATTCGATGCCTGTCCTGGATTCGATTTCCCGGGCCAGTTTCTCGCCTACCCCTCCCAGCCGGATAGGTTCGAAGCTGTCCTTCACCATCCGGGCGATGGTCATTTCTCCGCCGATGGGCTTAGCCCCCTCCGCCACGGTGATGATACTGAACTTCTTGCCGCTTTGCTGGCGCTGACGGATCTTCCGGATCACCGCATCCAGGTCGTAGGGGATCTCCGGGATCAGGATCACATCGGCCCCCCCGGCGATCCCGGAATGCAGAGCGATCCACCCCGCATAACGGCCCATGACTTCCAGGACCATCACCCGGTGATGGGATTCTGCCGTGGTATGGAGACGGTCCAGGGCTTCCGTGGCCATGGCCATGGCTGTATCGAAGCCGAAAGTCCGTTCCGTACAAGGCAGATCGTTGTCGATGGTCTTGGGGACCCCGACCACATCCACTCCACAGAACCGGTGGAGATCATAAGCGATCTTCAAGCTGCCATCTCCGCCGATAACGATGAGACAGTCGATGCGGTGATCTTTCAGGTTCCGGACCACCACGTCCCGCTTGTCTTCATAGATCACATTTCCCTTGGCATCTTCTCCCGCTGCATAATGGAAGGGATTGTCCCGGTTGGTCGTCCCCAGGATGGTCCCGCCCCGGGGCAGGATCCCGGAAACATCTGCCAGGCTCATCACCTTCATATCATTGCAGATCAGCCCATGGAATCCGTTGGAAATGCCATAGATCTGAAAGCCGTGATGGATGGCCGTCTTGACTACGGCCCGGATCACCGCATTCAGTCCCGGGCAGTCCCCGCCGCCGGTGAGCACCGCCAGGGTGCCCCTCTTTGTCTCCTGCATTGGGTTCACCCTTTCCCGTTCTTATTCCACTTCCCAGACTGTGTAATCCGCAGCAGAGATCCGGATGGATTCCGTGCCATCGAATTTGTCATAGCAGAGCAGCCCATCATTCACATATCCCGGCCAAGCCAGGACTACGGTGTAGGCTTTCCCCAGGGCATCGATGACGCTCTTGGGATCGATATGGAACACCGGTACGAACAAGGTCTGCACCCGGTCCAGCAGGATCACATCTCCCCGGTGTCCGGAGAGTTCCTCCGTCAGCATAGCCGGAGCCTGGGCTTTCCGTTCACTGGGCAGCAGCTTCAGGAATTCTTCCGTGATCAGCAGCCGGGTATCCACATAGTCCCAGCCCTTGGCTTCCGCAGCTTCCCGCAGCAGTTTGCTTTTCCCGCTGCCGGGTTTCCCTGTAACGATCAGGACCTTTTCTTCCTTGCCCTGTACAGCTTCCACTTGTTTCAGAAATTCTTCCATTTGACTCATGTGTATCGCCCTCCCTTTATATCCTTTGTTTTTCCGCTGTTGATACCATGTTATTCGCCGTCCGGAACAGAAATTCCTGCAAAGGCTCTCTTTTTCTTCTTGCAGCAGAAAAATAAATTGTCAGATTGTTTCAATTCTATCATTCTTCTCGTCGCCATCCCGGAGATGCTCCTTGGCCGCCATGATCAGGAGCCCTTTGTTCAAAGTCGCCAGATCCAGTTCGTGGTCCCGGCTGGCCAGGTATTTTTCCAGTTTCCGTTTCACCCGCTGGAGAGCATTGTCGATGGACTTGGTACTGCGCTGGAGTTCCTGGGCGATCTGCTGATAACTTTTGCTTTCCAGGTACTTGCACAGAGCCTGCCATTCCAAGGAACTCAACATGGCCGTCACGTTCTTTTCAATGTCCATGAAAGCCTCCTGGTCCACCAGCAGGTTTTCCGGATCCACTCCATGGCCTCCGCCCAGCATATCCAGCAGGGTCCGTTCTTTCCCCTCTTCGAATACCGGCTTATCCAGGGACACATAACAGTTCAGGGGCCGGTGCTTCTGTCGGGTGGCGCTTTTGATGGCAGAGATGATCTGTCGGTTCACGCAGATTTCGGCGAACACCTTGAAAGAGGCCTGTTTGCCAGGCCGGTAGTCCCGGATGGCTTTGAAAAGGCCGATCATCCCTTCCTGGATGATGTCCTCCTTCTCCGCCCCCACCAAAAAATAGCGGGCCGATTTGATTTTGATGAATTCCTTGTATTTGTCCAAGAGATAGTCCTGTGCCTGCTGGTCATCCCGATCCTGGATCAGCCGGATCAGTTCTTCATCGCTCAGGGTGTCATAGACTTTCCGGATTTCTTCCTGCAATGGTCCCGCCTCCTCTAGTGGATCCAGTCTCCTGGGGAGCTCGAGGCCGGGATGCTGCAGTGCCCTGCAGCATCCTCTGCACTCTTCACTCTTTACGCTGTACTGCTTTTTTCCGCCCCTCCAAGATCCGCTGCCGGACGATGTCGTAGAGCAGGATCCCCCCGGCCACCGAGGCATTCAGGCTGGAGACTTGGCCCAGCATGGGGATACGGACGATGAAATCGCAGTTTTCCTTTACTAGCCGTCCCAGTCCCTTGCCTTCGGCGCCCACCACCAAGACCATGGGCCCGGTGAGGTTGGCGTCGAAATACTGGGCTTCCCCATCCATGTCCGCCCCGGCGATCCAGAAGCCCCGCTTTTTCAGCTGCTTCATGGTCTGGGTGATGTTCCCGATCTGGATCACCGGCACGTATTCGATGGCACCAGCGGAAATCTTGGCCACCACTGCATTGAGGGGACAGCTCCGGCGCTGGGGAAGCAGCACACCGTGGACGCCGGCCGCATTGGCCGTCCGGATCAGGGCCCCCACATTCTGGGGATCTTGGAGCTCATCCAACAGCAGCAAAAGGGGCACTTCTCCCCGGCTTTCTGTCTGGGCCAGCACCGTATCCAGATCCTGGAAGGCCACGGGAGCCCCTTGGGCTGCCACCCCCTGGTGCCGGACTCCGCCAGCCAGCCGGTCCAGTACTTCCTTTGCGACCTTTTCCACCGGGATCTGCCGTTCCTCCGCCAGGGCCAGGATTTCATTGAGACTGCCCCCGTGGGTCCCTTCCTGGACCAGCACTTTATTGAAGGGACGCCGGCTGCGCAGGGCTTCCCGCACCGCATTCCGTCCCACGATGATATCTTCCATGGTTCCTCCTGATATGAGGGTGGGGTTGCCGCGGCTGCGGCAACCCCAGGCCCTGTTGTCCGGCTCAGCATTCCGGCCTTTGCGGCTTCCGGGATACTGGCTCCGGACGATGTTATTCTCCCTTGCTGACTTTTTCTGCAAAATCGAAGCCATACTGTTCAGCAGCATCCAATTCTTTGGGCAGCGGACGCCATTTCACATTGTACCCGGGCAGCAGTTCCATGCCGGATTCCTTGATCAAGGCTTCCATATCCTTTTCTGCGCCGCCAGCCCAGCCGTAGGTCCCGAAAGCCGCAGCCTTCTTGCCCGTGGGTTTCAGCCCCTTCAGGTAGGTAAGGAACCCGCCAATAGTGGGCATCATGCCGGAGTTCTGGGTAGGAGACCCAATGAGGATCCCTTTGGCCGTCAGCAGGTCGCTGACGATATCTGCCTTCAGGCTGCTTTCATAGCGGTACAGCTTGACCCGCATCCCCTGTTTCTCGATGCCCTTGATCATAGCCCGGGCCATAGCAGCGGTGCCACCCCACATGGTATCGAATACTACCAGTACCCGATCCACGGTTTCTCCTTTGCCCCAAGCTTCATACCGGCTCAAGATCCCTTCGATGTTGGAGCGCCAGATGCAGCCGTGGCAGCTGCAGATCATCTTGAGAGGCAGGCTCCGGACTAGTTTCACCGTATTAGGCACCAGTTTCCGGTACGGCATCAGGATGTTGGCGAAATATTTCTGGGCCTCGAAGAACATATTCTCTACTTCGGTCTCGTCGTCGAACAGCTTGCTGCAGCAGTAATGCTGACCAAAAGCATCACTGGAGAACAGGATCTGTTCTTCCGGACAATAGGTGACCATGGAATCCGGCCAGTGGAGCATAGGGATGGGCTGGAACACCAGGGACCGTTTCCCCAGGCTGACAGCATCGCCTTTTTTCACGATCTGGGTCTTGAAGATATCCCCATAATGTTCCTTCAGTTCATTGGCCCCTTGGACCGTGATCAGGAACGTAGCATTGGGGCAGGCTTTGGCCAGCGCCGGCAGGCTGCCGGAATGGTCCGGTTCCACATGGTTCACCACGATGTAATCGATCTTGGCCGGGTCCACGATGGTCCGGATGTTGCACAGCTGTTCCTCAGCAAAAGGAGCCTTCACCCCGTCGATCAGGCAGATCTTCTCATCCATGAGCAGGAAGGAGTTATAGGTGACTCCCCGAGGAGTGGCAAAGCCATGGAAGTCATGGAGGGTCCAGTCCCGGATCCCCACTTCATATATATCGTTGACGATGGTACGAGCTTTCATGTTGGATCTCCTTTCAAAAAGACAATTCCATTTTCGCCCTATCATTATACTATTTTCCCCAATTAAAGACAATTTAAAAAAGAGGCTGTTGCATGCGCAACAGCCTCTTTTTGAGGTCTCGAGACCCGAGACCGAGCCGCTATGCGGCTTATGAGACCGGGGTGTGAATGATTCACACCCCCTTCTTCTCCTCTTTCACATGCTCCATATACTTCCGGGTCTCGGCCACCACCACGCCGGACAGGCCCAAGAGGGCAATCAGGTTGGGGATGGCCATGAGGCCGTTGACGATATCTGCCAGGATCCAGATGGATTCCAGTTTCAGGAAGGCCCCGCAGCCCACCAGGAGGATGAAGCCGATCCGGTAAGGCATGATCCCTTTCGTCCCCACCAGATATTCCATGCACCGTTCTCCATAGTAGTTCCACCCCAGGATGGTGGTAAAGGCAAAGAGCACCAACCCCACCATGAGCATATAGCCCCCGAAGGTAGGATAGGCCTGGAGGAAGGCTGCATTGGTCAACGCCGCCCCATTGAGGTCCGTCTTCCACAGGCCGCTGATCACCACCACCAGACCGGTCATGGTGCAGATGATGATGGTGTCGATGAAGGTACCAGTCATGGAGACCAGCCCCTGCTCCGCCGGCCACTTGGTCTTGGCGGCAGCCGCCACGATGGGAGCGCTCCCCAGGCCGGATTCATTGGAGAATACCCCCCGGGCCACCCCGTTGCGCATGGCGAACAGGACGCTGGCGCCCAGGAAGCCCCCTACGGCCGCGGTAGGATGGAAAGCATCATGGAATACTTCTGCAATGGCTCCCGGCACCTTATCCGCAAAGATCACCAAGAAACCGATGGTAGAAACCATATAGATCACCGCCATGGCCGGTACGATCTTAGAGGCCGTCTTGGCAATGCTCTGGAGTCCTCCCAGGGTGATGGCCGCTACCAGGATGGTGAGCACCACAGCAGTATATTCCACTGGGATCCCGGCGTTCAGCTGGGTGATCTGGACGATGGAGTTCACCTGGGCAAAGGTCCCGATGCCGAAATAGGCCACCAGCACCCCAAAGAAAGCAAAGGCAATGGCCAATGGCCGATAGGCCCGTCCCAGACCGTTTTCGATGTAGTACATGGGACCGCCGGAAATCTGTCCTTTATCATCCACCGTACGGTATTTCACTGCCAGGCAGCCTTCTGCATATTTGGTAGCCATACCGAAAAAGGCCGCTACCCACATCCACAAAATGGCTCCCGGACCGCCGGCCTTGATGGCCGTAGCCACCCCTACGATATTCCCGGTCCCTACCGTAGCCGCTAAAGCGGTGCACAGGGCTTTGAAGGAATCGATGTCCCCTTCCCCCTGATTCTCCGCGGAAAAGATCAATTTCAGAGACCGGGGCAGCCGGAACACTTGGAGGAATCCCAGCCGGAAGCTGAGGAAAATCCCCGTTCCCACCAACAGGACCAGCAAAGGCGGCCCCCAGACAAAACTGTCGATCTGATTCAGCAAAGCAATACTCATGATAAACGACTTCCCCCTTTTTTCATTGAGCCCGCAGGCGCTCCTCAGCCATCTCCGGTGTCTCCAGAGACGCCGTATGTGTTTCTTTATTTAAAGCCAGCACCCGCTGGTGATAGCGGAGCAGCGTGCTTCTGTGTCCTACGCTGACCAGGGTGGTCCCGGGCAGTCTTTCTGCCAGTACCTGGTACAGTGCTTTTTCCGTCTCTTCATCCAGGGCGGAGGTGGATTCATCCATGAACAGCCACTGTGGCTCATAGAGCAGGGCCCGGGCAAAGGCCAGCCGCTGCTGTTCCCCGATGGAACACACATGGGACCAGTCGCCCTCTTCCTGGAGATGGCAAGCCAGATAGCCGATCCGGCACAGGTCCAAGGTCTCTTTCAGGACTTCATCGGAAAACTCCCGGGTGCCGGGATACAGCACCGCATCCCGGAGGGTCCCCAGGGGCAGATAGGGCCGCTGGGGGATGAACATGAGATTCTCCTGGGGCGGCAGGACTACCTTGCCTCGGGCAAAGGGCCAGATGCCTGCCAGAGCCCGGAGCAGAGTGCTTTTCCCGCTGCCGCTGACCCCTTTGATCAGCACATTGGTCCCCGGAGCCAGGGTCAGTTCCAGAGGTTTCAGGATGGGCCTGCCATCGGGCAGATCCACTTCCAGGGGCTCCAGCCGGAGTGTCCCATCGGTACTTTCCAGCCGTTCCACATGGCTCTGGCTGCCGGCCGACTGGACCCGGGCCATATCTTCTTCAAAGCCGGTGAGCCGGTCCACTACGGCCTGCCATTCCGCCAGGGAAGCATACACATCCACAAAGTAGGAAAGAGAATCCTGGACCCGGCCAAAGGCTGTGGCCACCTGCATCAGCCCCCCCAGGGTCAATTCCCGGCGCAGGAACCGGGGAATCGCTACCACAAAGGGAAAGATGATGGCAATCTGAGAATAGCCGGAACTCAGCCACACCAGCTGTTTCTGCTTCAGGACGATTTTCCAGAAATTCTCCAGCAGCAGGGCGAAACGTTTCTTGAACACCCGGCCTTCCAGTCCTTCTCCCTGATAAAAGGCTACGCTTTCCGCATTTTCCCGCATGCGCATCATGCTGAACCGGAAATCCGCTTCCCGGCGCTGCTGGGAAAAGTTCAGAGCCACCAGTCGGTGCCCCACCCGATGGGTCAGCCAGGTCCCCAGGGCCGCATAGGCCACCGCCACCCACACCATATATCCGGCAATATGCCAGGTACGGCCCAACAGGGTAAAGGAAAAGGGACCGGACAGCTGCCACAGGATCACCACAAAAGAAAGCAGGGTACACAGGGCCTTGACGATCCCTACAAAGAAGCCCAGGGTCTTGGTGACGAACAGGTTCACATCTTCACTGATCCGCTGGTCCGGGTTGTCCATCTCTTTCCCGAACATTTCCAGCCGGTAGTAGGTCTGATGCTGGAGCCACCGGTCGATGTACCGGTTGGTGAGCCAGCGCCGCCAGTTCAGCACCAGCACTTGCTGGAGATAGTAAGCATAGACAGCCAGGATGATATAGGTAAAAGCCAGCAAGGTGAACCGTTTCAGCTGGTGGAAGATCTCTTCCGTCTGATAGTTCTGCAGAGCCGTGTAAAAAGCATTATTCCATTGGTTCAGCAGTACCAGCATGGCCACCACCGCCAAGGTCAGCAGAAGGATGGCCAGCAGTAAGGCATAGGCTTTTTTCTTTTCTTCACTTTTCCAGTAGCTGCGGGTCAGGCGCCACACCTGAGAGAGCAGTTTTTTCGTACCATTTGTTTGTTTCACGTGTCCTTCACCTTACATAAAATGGAATAGAGACTATTATATCTGTTTCAATGAAAAAAAGCAAAGATTTTCCGAGAAAAAAGGGGCTGTGAAGAAATGAGAAATCCATTTCTTCACAGCCCCTTCATCTTATTTCTGTTCTTCCGGAATAGGATCATCCACGGAGCCGATGGGCACCTTGGGATGGAACACCTTTTCGATGGTCAGGAACAGCACCGGTACCAAGAACAGGCTCAGGAAGGTGGAGGCCATCATGCCGCCGATGATGGCGGTCCCGATGGACGTCCGGCTGCCGGAACCTGCGCCGCTGGCCCAGGCCAGAGGCACAGCCCCGATGACCGTGGAGAAGGCGGTCATCAGGATCGGGCGGAGACGGACGGTAACCGTATCCACCAGTGCGGGCATGACGGCCCAGCCGTCGTCCACTCTCATCTTGGCATACTCCACGATCAGAATGGCGTTCTTGGCGGAAAGACCGATCAGCACAATCATCCCGATCTGCAGATAGATATCACTGGTGAGTCCCCGGAGGTACTGGAAGCCCACAGCCCCCATAACGGCCGAAGGCACTGCGAAAATGATGCCCAGCGGCAGGCTCCAGCTTTCATACAGGGCGGACAGACACAGGTACACGAATACCAGGGAAATCCCGAACATCAGGAAGGAGGAACTGCCGGCGGCTTTTTCGTCCCGGCTCTGGTCCGTCCACTGATAGGTGTATCCGCTGGGCAGCTGGCTGTTCAGCACCTCTTCGATGGCACTGATGGCCTGGCCGGTGGAATACCCGCTGGCGGGAGACCCGGCGATCTTGGCTCCACGGGCCCCGTTGAACCGGGTGATGACCGGTGCGGCCGGGATTTCCTTGCTGGTCACCAGCGCGCTCAGGGGCACCAGAGCCCCGGTGTTGCTGGCCACATACAGATTGGAGAAGCTCTTTACATCTCCTCTGTATTTGGGGTCAGCCTGGATGACCACTTTCCAGGTCTTGCCCAGCAGGTTGAAGTCGTTGACTTCACTGCCGCCCAGGTTGGCCTGGAGGGCGGTGAACACGCTGGATACCGGTACATTCAGGCTTTCCGCCTTGGCCCGGTCCACATCGAACTGGAGAGCCGGCGTGTTATCCGTAAAGGTGGTGTAGATGGTGGCGACTTCCGGTCTCTGCCGGATCTTGGCCAGTACACCCTGCACATCCTTGGCCATTACCGCCGTATCATGGCCGGTGGTATCCATAATGTACAGACTCAGGCTCCCGGTGTTGGACAGACCGGGGAGTACGGCCTGGTTGAAGGCCATGCCCGTAGCAGCCGGATTCTGGTTCCCCAGGATGTTCAGTTTCTTCAGGACGGAATATACACTCAGATCATCGGTAGTCCGGTTCTGGATGTCATCCAGCTTTACCGGCAGGATGGCCGCGTTGGGCTTCAGGCCCATGGACAGCACATCGATGCCCACGATCTGCAGCACATGCTTCACTCCGGGGATTTTCCGGATTTCCGCCACCATGTCATTGGTGACCTTGGTGGTCCGGTTGGTGGAAGCGGATTCCGGCAGGGAAACCGTCATCATGGCAAAGCTCTGGTCTTCATCCGGCAGGTAAGCGGAAGGAATCAGCTTGAAGAACATGCCGATCAGCACAAAGACGATGGCCAGGCCCACCAGCCCCAGTTTGAAGTGGCGGAGCAGCCGTTTCACGTTCTTCACATATTTTCCCGTAGTCCGTTCCAGCCACCGGTTGAAGTAGCCGAACATTTTGCCCAGAAAGCCCTTGCTGCCGTTGGGATCCTTGGGTTTGATCACCATGGCGCACACCGCCGGGCTCAAAGACATAGCCACTACGGCAGAGATACTCAGGGCCACCACGATACTCAGAGCGAACTGTTTGTACAGCACCCCGGTGATTCCGCTGAGGAAGGCTACAGGCAGGAACACGGCCAGCAGCACGAAGGCGGTGGCCACAATGGCCCCGGACACTTCCCGCATGGCGTTGTAGGTGGCTTCCTTGGGATCCATCCCCAGGGCATCCACGTTGTGTTCCACGGCTTCCACCACCACGATGGCGTCGTCCACCACGATCCCGATGGCCAGCACCAGGGCGAACAGGGTCAATGTATTGATGGTGAAATCAAAGATGATGAAGGCCCCGAAAGTCCCCAGCAACGAAACCGGTATGGCCAGGGTGGGCACCAGGGTAGCCCGCCAGCTCTGCAGGAACACCCAAGTGATCAGTACCACCAGCACCAGGGTTTCCACCAGGGTGACCACCACTTCTTTCAGGGATTCCCGTACGTATTCGGTGTTGTCCTGTACGATGGTCAGTTTCAGATCCGGAGGGAAGGATTTTTCCGCTTCCGCCAGCACTTTTTTCACTTCCGCCACGCTTTCCAGGGCATTGGCATCGGTATTCAGGCTGATGGCGTAGTTCATGGCGTTCTTCCCGTCCAGTTTGGAGGTGACGCTGTCATCCCGGGGACCAAATTCCACCCGGGCCACATCCTTCACCCGGAGCAGATTTCCGTTTTGGTTCTTGATGATGATGTTGCCGAATTCGTCCGCTGTGCTCAAACGGCCTTTGACCCGGGCGGAATACTGGAATTCCTGATCCGCCTCATTGGGCCGGGCCCCGATGCTCCCGGCAGGAGCCTGGACGTTCTGGCTGGCGATGGCGTTTTTCACATCTGCTGCCGTTACCCCCAGCTGGGCCATCTTCATAGGATCCAGCCATACCCGCATGGACAGTTCCGGTCCGTATTCGCTGACTTCTGAAACCCCCTTCACCCGCTTCAGGGCATCCACGAACTGGGTAGCCCCATAGGTCTTCATGAACAGGGTGTCATAGGTGCCGTTGGGGGAAGTCAGGGCGAAATACATGATGGTTTCCGCCGACTGCTTCTCGGTGGTGACCCCATAGGTGCTTACTTCACTGGGCAGGGAGGCGGAAGCCTGGGCCACCCGGTTCTGTACCTTGACGGAGTCCATATCCGGATCCGTCCCCAGTTCGAACTTCACGTTCAATGTATAGTTCCCCTGGTTATCACTGGTGGAGTTCATATCCACCATGCTGTCCACCCCGTTGACCTGCTTTTCAATGGCCTGGGCCACAGATTCCTCCACAACCTCAGCACTGGCGCCCACGTAGTTGGCGGAGACGCTGATCCGAGGATTGGAAATCTGGGGATACTGGGCAATGGGCAGGTTGTAGGCCGAAATGATCCCCACCAGGGTGATGATGATGGCAATGACGCAGGCAAATACAGGGTGATCAATGAAATACTTTGCCACTTACTGTACCTCCTTACTTACCGCTGGTGGTTGTATCCGTGGTGTCCAGATCCGCTTCCGTCATGGGAGAAGCGTTGACTTTGGCGCCTTCCTTCAGCTTCTGGACCCCTTCCACCACTACGGTTTCCGTGCCGTCCAGGCCGCTCTTCACCAGCCACAGTTTCCCGACCCGGGCACCCAGCTGGACTTCCTTCATGCTGACGGTATTGTCATCGTTGATCACATAGACGAAATGCTTGTACATCACATCGGTGACCGCCCGCTGAGGAACCAGGATGGCATTGGGCACCAGGGAACCCACCACGGTCAGATTGGCGAACATGCCGGGCAGCAGCACCCCGTTGGGGTTCTGGAATTCCGCCTTCAGAGTCAGAGTACCGGTGGAATCGCTGACGCCCCGGTCCACCTGGGTCACGGAGCCTTTTTCCGGATAAGTGGTACCGTCGCTGAGTTTCATGGTCACATTCTGGAGCTTGGTGCCGTTATTGGTATTCCCCTTCATGATATCCAGGTAATCCGCCTGGGATACGGAGAACCGCACCCGCATGGGATCACTGCCGGAAATGGAAGTGAGCACCGTGGAGTTAGCCGTTACGAAAGACCCTTCCGCCAGGGGATTGGTATCGATTTTCCCGGAGAAAGGTGCCACGATCTGGGTATCGCTTACATCCACCTGGGAAGAAGCCAGGATGGCGGACTGGGCATCCACCGCAGCCTGGGCCTGGGCCAGCTGGGTATTGTACTGGTCTGCCGTCTGTTTGCTCACTGCCCCCTGTTCATACAGGGTCTGGTACCGGGAGGCATCCCGCTGGGCATTGGCCAGGGTAGCCTGGGCATTGGCCAGATTGGCCTGGGCGTTCAGCACGGAGTTCTGATAGTTCCGAGGGTCGATCACATAGAGCAGCTGTCCGGCTTCCACATAATCCCCGCCGTTCACCAGCTTCTGGACAATGGTCCCTGTTACCTTGCTCTTGATCTGCACATCGTTGGCCGCTTCCACGAACCCAGTGTAATCATAGGTAATGGGGGTATCCCGTCTGATGACCTTCATGGACTTGACCGCCACATCTCCCGCCGCCGGAGTCGTCTTTTTGCCGCAGCCGGCAACGCCTACCAGCAGAAGGAGAGCCATCCCGATGGATATCGCTTTTTTCTTTCCTAACATGGACAATCCTCCTAAAATCCTGCCCTTCCGGGCATGTACTGCAATCATGGAAATACTTATAGAAAACCTTGTATATTATATCCTATGCAATTTCCAGATTCAAACCTGTTATTTCGATGTTTTTTCTCTCTTTTCTTCCATTTTTGCTTCTTTTTTCATGTTTCCTTCATTTGACTGGCTAGTCAAAAATACTTCCCCGGGACGGTTTTTTGTCAGGAAGGGCAGGACTTTTTCTGCTTCCAGATCGTATTCTTTCTGGTCTCCGTACAGAAGGCCCAGAGCCTCGCCGTCGAAATAATAGCCGGTGATGTCTTCCGGTTTCAGCATTTGTCCACTGGCTGCCGTTTCCTTCTCCGCCATCTTCCAGAATTTCCTCCAGGGATGGACCATATCCCGGAGAGCCACTTCTTCTCCCGTTGCCATATTGAAATTGTAGCAGCGAGTAATGGCTTCGCTCCGGTCCCGTTCCGTCAGGAGCCCCAGGATCATCAGGCTGGCATATTTTTTCCCGGTATACTTCACATCATAATCCAGGTTCAGCCGGGTACCGATGGTCACATCTTTCAGCTGGCTGCGCACAAAGGATTCGATGACCCGATTCACTTTCCAGGCCAGTTTCCCATCCAATTTCTGGAAATGGGGATAAGTGACGGCTCCCGTATCCGTGGCCACCTTCAGCGATACGATTTCATATCCCCCATCTCCGGTGACCCGGGCTGCGTTAGCATAGGTAGGACGGCTGTACAGCTCCGCCTGGAAGCCCACATTCCGAGGTTCCCAGCCTCCGGCCCGGTATTCCCACACCGTCCGCACGGATCCCAAGGGATCCGCATTCAGCACCCCGACCACCTTCTGTACCGTAATGACCTCATCCACTCCATCGCCATTCACATCCAGGGCACTGAGCTGGCTCAAGTTCTGGATATAAGGCCGGAGCCCAGACTGTTTCAGGCTGCCGTCTTCATTATATACATTCAGGTTCCGATAGGCTTCCTTTTCATGGGAAAGATCCAAGGTCATATCCTGTTTCAGGGTGGGGAAGGCCAGCCTTGCCTGGTAACCCGGCAGATAAGTACCTACCATGGAGATCCCCCGGTTCTCTTCCTGTCCGAATACTTCCTGGAGCTTCCCATCGATCACATCCAAGATCCGGTAGGAGACCAGGCCTCCGGAGCCGCCGCTGGGCGCCGCGATGATCACATCAGGATAGCCGTCCCCCGTCACGTCTGCCAAGGTCAGGTAGGCATTGTACCCGCCCAGATTCTGGGGCCGGAAGTAATATTTCACTTTCGCCGGATCCTTGGCCTCCAGTTCCCGGACAATCAGGTACATATCTCCCATGAAGCTGGATTTCTCTACCACTGGATTCCCCATGAGATCCACCACTTCTTCCCGGCCGTCCCCATCGATGTCCCCGATGGCTTCGCTGATCAACTGTCCGTGCTGGATCGTGAAATCCACTTCCCGTGTCTTCCGGAGAGGGGCCGTTTGGAGAAGGGCTTGGCTCTCTATCTTTTTCCCTGCTGATGCTGGTACCTTTCTCCCCGTTCCAGCCTGGGGCTGGCTGCCTGGTTTCTTCCCGGCCTTCATTCCAGCTGAAGCCTTTTCAGCCGTCTTTTCCCCGCTCTGGGCAAACGTCCGCAGATCTGCGGCCGGTTCTGCTCCAGCAGCTGCCCAGGACGGCAGGCAAAGGCTTCCCGCCAAGACCAAGCCGAGGACCATCTGTTTTGCTGTATATCGTTTCATATTCCACCCACTCTTATCCTTTCCGAGAGACTTTATGGGACCATTATACTATAGGTTGGCTTTTTTCGCCTCCTTTTCCCGGAAAGATTCCCTCCCCAAGGATCTCCTAAAATTGTCACTGATTAGCGAATATTAAGAAAGTTCTTTACTTGTAAGAAGAAATTGATTATACTAAGCCTACGTTTTTGTTATAAAGGGAGGAACTTGAACCATGATCGATTATCAGCCCATTACACCGGATGTGCTGGAGGCACTCCGTGGGATTTCTGGAAAACGGGTCATCACCGGAGAGGACATCAATCCGGATTATGCCCATGATGCCATGCCCATCTACGGCATCGGCATGCCGGAAGCCACCATCGATGTAGAAAGCACAGAAGAGATTGCCGCCATCATGAAGCTGTGCAATGCCCATCACATCCCAGTCACCGTCCGGGGAGCAGGGACCGGCCTGGCCGGCGGTGCTACGCCGGTCCAGCAGGGGCTGGTACTGTGTACATCCCGGATGAACCAGATCCTGGGCTACGATGAAAAGAATATGAACGTGCGGGTGCAGCCCGGTGTCCTGCTGGATACCTTGTCCAAAGACGCCCTGGCCCATGGGATGTTCTATCCCCCTGATCCGGGTGAAAAGTTCGCTACCCTGGGAGGCAACGTCTCCACCAACGCTGGAGGGATGCGGGCCGTCAAATACGGGACCACCCGGGATTATGTCCAAGCCATGACGGTGGTACTGCCCACGGGGGAAATCGTCCGCCTAGGGGCTCCTGTCTCCAAGACCACCTCTGGCTACAGCCTGCTGAACTTGATGATCGGATCCGAAGGGACCCTGGGGATCATCACGGAGCTGACCCTGAAACTGATCGCTCCGCCCCAATGCCATGTGACCCTTATCGTCCCCTTTGCAGAACTGGCAGATGGGATCGGAGCCGTACCGGCCATCAAACATTCCAGCCTGGATCCCCAGACCCTGGAATTCTTTGAAAAGGAAATCCTAGAATCTTCCGAAGCCTATATGGGCAAGAGCGTCTTCCCCAAAGTGGTGGAAGGCCAGGAAGTAGGGGCTTACCTGCTGGTGACCCTGGATTCCAATGACCGGGATCAGCTGGACAAGCTGGTGGAAGAAGCCGCCGAGATGCTCCTGGAAGCCGGAGCCCTGGACGTGCTGGTCGCCGATACCCCCATGTTCCTGGAGAAGACCTGGGCCGCCCGTTCCGCCTTCCTGGAAGGCATCGAGGAACAATTCGCCCTGCTGGACGAATGCGATGTGGTGGTCCCCGTTTCCCAGATCCCGGATTTCGTCCTGTACATCAAGGAGATCCAGGGAGACTTCCCCTTCGAAGTGAAGATGTTCGGCCATGCTGGAGACGGCAACCTGCATATCTACACCTGTGCCAATGAGATGGACCTGGTGGAATTCAAAAAATCCGTAGAACAATTCATGCATCTCCTGTATGCCAAGTGCACGGAGCTGGGAGGCCAGATTTCCGGAGAACACGGTATCGGCTTCGGCAAGGTCCAGTTCCTGGCAGAAAACCTGGGAGATACGCCCATCCGTCTGATGCAGGGCATCAAGGAAGTATTCGATCCCAATTTGATCTTGAATCCCAATAAGGTATGCTTCTAAAAAAGGGGGTGTTGCACGTTACGTGCAACACCCCCTTTCGTCATACGTCAATCGTCATACGTCATACGCTTTTGGAAATCAATTTTCACAAATTGATTTTGAAACTTCAAAACTGACTCCATAAATCAACTGATTTTCTTAAATTCGAAGCCAGCAAAGCTGGCTTCCATCGGCGTATGACCTATGACGTATGACGGGCTGTTGCATGCGCAACAGCCCCTTTATCAGCAGTCAACGGTCAGCGCCGGGAAAATCCTATTTCCCGACACCCCCATGCTCCCGGAAATAATGGGGCGAATCCCCCCACTTCCCGAATCCCACGGTATCCCCTACAGAGGCCACCCGGGCGGATAGGCAATTCCGGCACTGGTCCGGACTGTCTTCCACACAGGGCTTGTTGTCATAGAGCAGGTAATCAGGCCGGAATTTGGGCAGGGTCACAATGGGCATCAGGATGTTGGCCCCGGCCTTCAGCCCCAGTTCCCGTCCCAGTGGATTCAGGGCCTGTAGAGCGGTAGTAGCGGCAATGTTCACGTCCTTCAGGAACAGCCGGGTCACGGCGATCATATTCAGCCCCAGGATGAACCGGTGCTGCTGGGCTTCCGGAGTGTTCCCCCCATCCGCCACCACCTGTTTCCCCAGAGGGGTGTTGTGATGGACCACATAGGGCCCCATACCGATCATGTCGATGTCCATGTCCCGGTAGAACAGGATGTCATCCGCCAGGTCTTCCAGGGTTTGGCCCGGCAGGCCGATCATCACTCCGGTGCCCACCTGGTACCCCAGTTTCCGGAGGATTTCCAGGCAGTGCTTCCGGACGGTCCATTCATGATGGCCGTCCCGGGGATGGAGGGTGGCATACAGCGCCGGATTGCTGGTTTCGATCCGCAGCAGGTACCGGTGGGCCCCCGCCTCCAGCCATCGCCGGTAGGTCTCTTCCGTCTGTTCCCCCAGGCACAGTGTGAGCCCCAGTTTCCCGTCACTGAGCTTCTTGATGTCCCGGATCAGTCCTTCCACAAAGGCGATGAATTCCTCGTCCTGGCGTTCACCAGATTGGAGGGTCAAAGATCCGTACTGGTTGTCCAGGGCCCATCGAGCCATGGCCAGGATGTCCTCCCGGGCGGTATCGAACCGTTCCACTTCTTCATTGTCCCGGCGGATACCGCAGTAGAGACAGTTTTTGATGCACCGGTTGGAAAATTCCAGGAGGCCCCGGTAATAAGCCACCCGGCCCACCGAAGCGCTTTTCACCTGGTAGGCGGCATCGTACAGGGCCTTCCGGTCTGTCGGGTCCGTCAGCCCCAGCAGGGTGACCAGATCCTCCCGGTCCATATTTTCTTTATGCAGCAGTGTTTGGAGATCCATAACAATCCTTTCTTTACTCTTCCTTCTCTTTGATCAGGCCCCGCTTCTTCTTGCTGGCGTAGACGAAGTAATAGGGCAGGATCACCAGGCAGCCGCCCAGGCCCCATACCAGCTGCATGGTCTTGGCATTGGACAGCATCCACAGGCTGGTGACCACAGCGATCACCGGAATGGTGATGCCCCCGGGGATCTTGTAGGTCCGGGGACGGTCCGCCCACTTTTTCCGGAACACGATCACTGCCAGGCAGGTGGGCAGGTATTGGGTGAACCGGGATACGGCGCTGATGGCCGCCAGGGTGGTGAAGCTGCCGCTCCAGGCCAGGGCAATGCTCAAAACGGCGATGACGATACTGGCCACATAGGGAGTCCCCCAGGGAGTCCGTTTGGCCAGGATTTCTGGCAGCATCCCGTCTTCGGACAGGGAGGTGCAGGCCCGGGGTGCGATGAAGGCTTCCGCCATGTTGATGCCCCCCATGGAGAACAGGGTGCCCACCAGGATGATGTAGGCCCCCACCGGTCCCAGGATCCGTCCGAAGGCGGTCTGGATGGGTGCCTTGTCAGCAGCCAGGTCCGGCCCCAGGATACCGATGGAAATGGCCACCACCAGCATATAGATCACCGTCACCAGGAGCATGGTCAGGATGATGCCCCGAGGCAGGTTCTTCTTGGGCGCCTTGAAGTCTTCCGCCCCTACCGCAATGGCTTCAAAACCGGTGAAGGCAAAGAACATGGTAATGGCGGCGTTGGCAAAAGCTCCTTCTTCCAAGTGGGCCGGCACAAAGGGAGTGAAATTGCTGCCGTTGATGAAGAAGATCCCCAGGGCAATGAACAGCACCAGGGGCACCAGTTTGGATACGGTGAGGATGTTATTCAAGTATTTGGAAGCCTTCACCCCGGCGATGTTCAGAGCGCTGAGCCCCCCGATCAGCACCGCCGCAATGATGTCCTTAGCCTGTTCCCCGGCAAAGGCCGGGAACGCAGCCCCCAGGGCGGTGGCAAAGCCTACGGCCATGGCGGCCCAGGCGATGATGGTCACCACCAGCTTCAGCACCCCGATCTCATAGCCCCAGAAATCTCCGAAGGCGGCTTTGGCGTACAGGTAAGGTCCCCCGTTCCGGGAAAAGAACCCGGCGGCTTCTGCAAAGCACAGGGCCAGAGCCCCGGCCAGGAAGGCGTCGAACAGCAGGATGCCCAGGGAAGCCGGACCCATCAGGGCATAGGCCCGGTTAGGCAGCAGGAAGATCCCGGTACCGATGATTCCGTTGATGCCCAGCAGGATAATGCTGAGCAGCCCGAATTTTTCTTTTTTCTCCGTCATGTTAAGCTTTTTCTCCTTTGGCTGCTGCGATGAAATCCCCAAAAAGGGCTTTGGCCTGGGCATTGTTGATGGACATCATTTCCGGATGAAACTGGTAGGCCATCAGGTAGGTGTCCCCGGTGCCTTCCATGATTTCCACGGTACCGTCCTTGGCCCGTCCGGTGACCTTCAGCCCCTCGCCCACCTGGTGTACCGTCTGGTGGTGATGGGTGTTGGTGACCCACTCCGTCCGGCCCAGGATCCGAGCTGCCCGGCTCCCTGCTTGGATTTCCACTGTATGGGTGGGAGTAGCAGGATCCTGGTTCTGGGAATGCTTCACATAGGAATTTTTGTCTAGAGACAGGTCCTGGTACAGGGTTCCTCCATGGGCCACATTGATGATCTGGCAGCCCCGGCAGATGCCCATCACCGGGATCCCCCGCTTTTCCGCTTCCGCCAGCAGCAGCAGGTCGAACCGATCCCGGGCCGGCCACACCGGCCCGATCTGCCGGCAGGGTTCCTCCCCGTACAGGAGGGGGTACACATCGTGGCCCCCGCTGAGCACCAGCCCGTCCACCCGGCTCATGATTTCCCGGGAAGCTTCTTCATCTTCCGTAAAGGGTACCAGGATGGCCACCCCTCCGGCTTCGTTCACGGAACGGATATAGTCGTCATTCACATAGGAACGGTGATACCCAGCAAAAACGCCGCGGCCATCCACCATATGGCTTCCGGAGACGCCGATCAAAGGTCTTCTCATGTTTCTTCTCTTCTTTCTGTATTAGGATTATTTATGGAACAGCTGATTGGCATAATGGACGCTGGCGACGGCATTGGCTCCATAGAAATCGGCGCCGATGGTCCGTGCATATTCTTCGGTCATCACGGCGCCCCCCACCATGACCCGGCAGTCCGGCAGCGCCTGGCGGAGCTGGCGGATGGTCTCTTCCATGGCCCCTACGGTGGTGGTCATGAGGGCACTGAGCCCCACCAGTCTGGCCCCGTATTCCTGAGCGGCTTTCACCACTTCTTCCGGGGGCACATCCTTCCCCAGATCGATGACCTGGTAGCCATAGTTTTCCAGCAGCACTTTCACGATGTTCTTGCCAATATCGTGGATATCCCCTTTTACGGTGCAGATGACGATAGGATCACCTTTTTCCGTGGCAGTTCCTGTGGCAATGGACTGCTTCAGGATTTCGAATCCCGCTTTGGCCGCATCGGCGCTGACCAACAGCTGGGGCAGGAACAACTTTTTCTTTTCGAACATATCCCCCACGATATTGAGGGCTGGGATCATGGCTTCATTAATGATGTCCAGGGCTGGCTTCCCTTCTGCCAGCTGCTTTTTGACCCCGTTTTCCACCTGGCTGGTGAGTCCTTTCACAATGGCTTCTTCCAGTTGATATTCCTTCTGGAAGCCTTTGGCCACCGGTTTGGTATCCCCCTGGGATTTGGCCACCGCCACCATCTGAGGAGCGTCTGCAAAATATTCTACATACTTCTTGCAGCCTTCGTCCTTGCCGCTGAGAGCCCCGTAGGCAATATAGGCTCCCATCATGGCCCCGCTGTTGGGATTGATGATCCCCGCGGAAAGGCCTGCCTCCATGGCCATAGCGAAGAAGGCGCTATTCACCGCATCCCGGCTGGGAAGCCCGAAAGAAATATTGGAGACCCCCATGACGGTCTTGATGTTCCGAGCCTTCAGCTGCCGGATCACTTCCAAGTCGATTTGGGCATTCTGGCCTCCGGTACTGATGGTCATGGCCAGGGGATCCATCACCATGTCTTTGGCGGGGATCCCGTATTTTCCAGCTTCAGCGATCACTTTGTCTGCCACTTCCAGCCGGCCTTCTGCAGTATCGGCAATGCCTTTTTCATCCAGGCATAGCCCTACCAGGGCGGCCCCGTACTTTTTGGCCAGGGGCAACACTTCCGCCATGTTTTCCGCCTTGCCGTTGACGGAATTCAGCAGGGGACGGCCGTTGTAAATCCGCAGGGCCCGTTCCATGGCTTCGATGTTGGAGGTGTCGATCTGGAGCGGGACGGAGGTGATGGACTGGAGGGTGAGGATCACCTTTTCGATCAGGGCGGGTTCGTCCACCCCTGGCACTCCCACGTTCACATCCAGTACCTGGGCCCCCTTATCCAGCTGTTCCAGGGCCAGCTGGCATACATAGTCCATATTCTGGGCCTTCAGGGCCTCCTTCAGCCGGGGTTTCCCGGTAGGATTGATCCTTTCCCCGATGATCACTGGCATCCCTTTGAAATCCACCGCCCTGCCGTAGCCGGCAATGGCGCAAGGAGCTCCAGACCGGGGAGCCGGCAGGGGGATATCCCGGCAGGCTTCGATGAGTCTGGCGATATGCTCTGGTGTAGTGCCACAGCAGCCCCCTAGTACAGATACCCCGGCTTCCGCGAAGGGCACCATCAACGGCGCATAGCCAGAAGCATCAATGTGGAATACGGTCTTCCCATCCTTCTGGACCGGCAGCCCTGCGTTGGGATTGGCCACCAAGGGGATATCCACGGCCTGGAGGGCCCTGGGCACCAGTTTCACCAGGGTATCCGGCCCCTGCCCGCAGTTGAAGCCCACAGCCACCGCTCCTAAGGATTCCGCCATCACCAGGGCCGTGGTCACATCAGCCCCATTCAGCAGCTTCCCATCTTCGTCGAAAGTAAAGGTGCATACAACGGGCAGGTCTGAATTCTCCTTGGCCGCTAGGATGGCCGCCTTAGCTTCGTAGCTGTCGCTCATGGTCTCGATCAGGATCAGATCCGCTCCAGCAGCAGTTCCCGCCTTTACCTGCTGGGCATACAGGGACACCGCTTCTGCAAAGGGCAGATCCCCGAAGGGCTGGAGCAGTTTCCCGGTGGGCCCCAGGTCCAGGGCCACAAAGCCATCCCGGCCTTCCGCAGCAAAGGCAGCCCGGGCGTTTTCCACTCCGGCCCGGACCAATCCTTCCACTTCCGGCTGGCCATGGGTGGCTCCGAACTTCAGGCCATTGGCCCCGAAGGTATTGGTTTTCAGGATATCCACCCCGGCCCGGACATAGGCCTGGTGGATGGCCCGGACCTTCTCCGGATGGAGCAGGTTCCAGATTTCCGGCAATTCTCCCGGTTTCAGGCCGGCTTCCTGGAGCATGGTCCCCATGGCTCCATCAAAGAACAGCCGTTTGGTATGCAAAGCTTCTGTAAAATTCATAGTTCCTCCTGACGAAAAGGACAGTCCACATTACTGCAGGCGACGCATTTGTTTCTCTTACCGCAGCGGCTTTCTTCCGCAACAGCCGGTTCTTTCCCGCTCCGGTCGATGCCGATCACCGCGGTGACGCTTTTGGTGGGGGCCATGATACCCCCGGCGGTCAAGGTCAGCCCGATGGTCTTGGGACAGTTGAGGAGACGGAAGATCTTCTGCTGTTCCCCCAGGTCCCAGTCCCCGTACCCAGGGGAAAACCGGCTCCGGTACTGCCAAGTGTTTGGCAGCTCCTGCTTCCACAGGATTTCCTGCTGATCCAGGTAGCTTTCGATCAGGGACGCAGCCACCGCCTGGGCTGCCGCCCCTTCTGCAATGCTGCGGATGCTGATCCGGCGTAGAGCCGTATCCACCCGGGCGCCCAACGTGGCCCCGAACAGCAGCAGGGCATCGCAGCCTGCCAGGTGCCGGGCCAGGCCTGAACTGACAAATTCCGTACCGTCTTCTAGGATCACTCGGCCCTTTTTTCCCTCTGTACCCTGTACCACCTGACAGCTCCACTGCTGGAGGATATTCCGGGGCTGGACTTCGTTCCGCAGCTGGAGAAAGGCCCGGTCCACAGTGATCCTTGCCTGATCATCCCCCGGCCGGGCCCCGAAATACCGGAGGGCTTCTTTTTCATCGAACTGGATCCGCAGGTTTCCCATGGCGCAGCTCCTTTCAGCAGCGGATGATTTCCGACAGGCTGCTGCGGATGCCCCCGATGATATCCGGTTTGTTCATGGTGTAGATGTGGATATTGGTGAAACCGTTGGCGATCAGGTCCACGATCTGTCCGATGGCGTAAGCCATCCCTGCCTGCTTCAGGGCAGCCGGATGATCGGCGAACCGTTCTGCCATGGCCCGGAGAGGCGCCGGCACTGGAGTTCCGCTCAAGGTGAAGATCTTTTCGATCTGTTTCAGGTTGGTCACCGGCATGATCCCGGCCACCACCGGCACATGGATGCCTTTGGCCAGCATCCGGTACATGAAATTGTAGAACATGGCATTGTCGAAGAACATCTGGGTCACCAGGAAATCGCAGCCGGCTTCTACCTTCATTTTGGTATGTTCCAGGTCTTCATCCAGTCCAGCAGCCTCTGGATGGCCTTCCGGATAAGTGGCACCTCCCACGCAGAAATCCCCGTAGCTCTTGATTTTTTTCACCAGGTCGCTGGCATGGGCATAGTCTCCCAGAGGATGGTCCTGGCCCTGGGGCAGGTCTCCCCGGAGCGCCAGTACATTTTCCACATGGGCGGCTTTCAGCTGGTCCAGGACCCCTTCGATTTTCACTTTATCGGCTCCCACACAGGTGAGATGGGCCAGGGCCGGTACCCCGCACCGTTCTATTTCGGACACCAGGGCCACGCTTTTGCCTACGGCGGTCCCGCCAGCCCCATAGGTGACACTCATATAATCCACGCCCTGGATGGCAATGGTCCGGACGATTTCCTGGGCATGCTCCAGTTCACTTCCCTTCTTGGGCGGGAACAGTTCGCAGGATACGCAGACTTTCGGACTCTTTAATAAGTCTATGATTTTCAAAGAAGCTACCCCCTCATTCAGAAACAAAAGTATATCTTTTCATTTTAACGCAAAAAGCCTCAAAAAAGCAAAGCTTTTTTGAGGCTGAAGAAGGGGTTGTTGCACCGGTCGGGCAACAACCCCTTCGCTTTCTCATTCTGCTTTGAACAGCGGCAGATCCGCCAGGACGATGATGTCTTTCCGTCCGATGGAATCCCCCTCGGCCAGGATGGCCATCTTTCCGTTCACTGTTCCTCCGGCTTCCGACACCAGCTCTTCCAGAGCTTTCATAGATCCCCCGGTACTGATCACGTCGTCCACCAAGGTCACCTTATGGCCCCGGACCCGTTCGATGTCTTCATCCTGGAGGCAGAGCATCTGCTTGCCCTGGGTGGTGATGGACTCATCTTCCACGATCAGCGGATGTTCCATATAGGCCTTGACCGATTTCCGGGCCACGATGTACCGGGGCATCCCCAGGATCCGGGCCATGGCTTGGACCAAGGGGATCCCCTTGGTTTCCGCCGCCATCAGGATATCCGTATCCGCTGGCACCTTTTTGGCCAGTTCCGCCGCCGTTTTTTCCACGATTTCCGTGTCTCCCAGGATCACGAACCCGGCAATGGCCAGGGTATCCGAAATATTGATCACTGGCAGGGACCGTTTGACCCCTGCCACTTCCAGTTCATAAAACCGTTTTGCCACTTGGCACCCTCCCCGCTCTCTTTTGCGCTGCCTTTATCCACAGGCTGAATTCCCGTATTTTCTCAGGTTTTCCCCTCTCTATCAGGAATTATCCACAATACAGATGTTTATAAGTGGATAACTCTGTGCATAACTTACAGATCGTTGGTCATCCGGGGTGGCATGCTCCATTCCACCAGCACCCCGGTATCCACCCACAGCCGGGTGAGTGCCTGCTGACAATCCTGCCAGCTAGTCCGGGGATCCACGGTGATCTCCCCGAAATGGTAGGTGCATTCGTCCGTGGGGACTTCCAGTTTCCGGGGCTGGTTCAAAAAGTCCCGTACCTTCTGGGCCGCTTCTTCCCCGTCCGGAATGAAAACCGTCATTTCATGGGTTTCTTCGTCATAATCCAGATATCCATAATGTCCATTGTAATTTAAGGTTACACTTTGCACTGCCATCTCTCGCACCGCACCTCTCTTTATGATAAGCCATTATATCACAAAAAGGGTCCCTCCGTCATTCTTCCCTGCGGACCATAGGCTTCAGCCGCTGTTCCATGGGCATGGATTTTTTAGGAGCGTGGGATTTGGCCCGCTGCATCATGGCTGCCTGGACGCTGATTTTCTTCCGGCCGTGGGGATAGGCCCGGCGCCAGGTCCCGTTGGCCATCATCACATGGGCTCCCACATTGTCTTTCAGGCACAGGTCCAGGAATTCCTTCACCCGTTGGATATGGGCCTTCCGTTCCACCGGGAACAGCAGTTCCACTCGATCGTTCAGGTTCCGAGGCATCATATCCGCGCTGGACAGGTAGAGCTCTTCATCCCCGTTGTTGGCGAAATAGTACACCCGGCTATGCTCCAAGAACCGACCGATGATGGACCGGACCGTAATATTCTCACTGACCCCTTTGATTCCCGGCCGCAGGCCGCAGATTCCCCGGACGATCAAGTCGATCTTCACCCCAGCCTGGGAAGCTTCGTAGAACTTCCGGATTACAGGCTGGTCGATCAGGGAATTCATCTTGGCAGCGATATACCCGGTACCGCCTGCCTTCACATGGGCGATTTCCCGATCTACCAGCTCATAAATCTTTTCCCGGAGCCCGATGGGCGCCATCACCAGTTTGTTGAACACGGGAGGTTCCGAATAGCCGCTGAGCACGTTGAAGAAGGCTGAAGCATCCTGTCCGTACTGGTCATTGGCGGTCAGGAGCCCTAGATCCGTATAGAGCTTAGCGGTCTTGTCGTTGTAGTTCCCGGTGCCCAGGTGTACATACCGTTTGATTCCATCCGCTTCCTTCCGGACAATGAGGATGATCTTAGAGTGAGTCTTCAAGCCCATGAGACCGTAGATTACGTGGCAGCCGGCTTTTTCCAGCCGTCGGGCCCAGACGATGTTGTTCTCTTCGTCGAACCGGGCCTTCAGTTCTACCAAGGCCGTGACCTGCTTGCCGTTTTCCGCTGCCCGTGCCAAAGCCGCCACCAGGGGAGAGTTCCCGCTGACCCGGTACAAGGTCTGTTTGATGGCCAGCACCTGGGGATCTTCCGCTGCTTCTGCCAGCAGTTTCACAATGGGGTCAAAGCTTTCGTAGGGATGGTGGAGGAGAATGTCATGTTCCCGGATTTTTCCGAACAGATCCTCATAATCCGGCAGTTCCTCCGGCTGTTGACCGATATAAGGCGTGAACTTCCATTGTTCCATGCCGGGCTGGTCGATGAACTTGTTCAGGAAGGTCAGATCCAAAGGTCCCTGTATCTCATATACATCCCGGGGCGCCAAGTCCAGGTTTTTCACTAGGAAATCCTTCAGGTATTTGTCATCGGTGGCATTGATTTCCAACCGGACCGCCGCGCCTCTCTTCCGTTTCCGCAGGGACCGTTCGATTTCCTTCATCAGGTCCTGGGTGGCATCTTCCTCCACTTCCAAGTCGCTGTCCCGGGTAATCCGGAAGGGAACCATATCCACGATGACAAGGCCTTTGAACAGATCCTGGCAGTGTTCCATAATCAGATCTTCCAGGAACACATAGGCCCGTGCTCCATCCTTTCCCACCAGGGAAATGAACCGGGGCAGCACCGAAGGCACCTGGACGAAAGCGATCTTCTGCTCTCCTTTTTTATCCCGGAGTTCCACAGCGATGTTCAGGGATTTATTGGCCAGGAAGGGAAAAGGCCGGGCTGCATCCACTGCCATAGGTGTGAGCACAGGGAAGACCATTTCCTGGTAATAGCTCTCCAGTTCCCGCCGCTGTTCCTCCGTTACATCCTTCACCCGAGAGAAGCAGACGGCATATTTCTCCAGTTCATTGACCAGAGCAAAGAAGTACCGGTATTTCAGCTTCATCTGGTTATGGGCGGAAAGAGCGATTTCCCGCAGCTGGTCCCCGACGTTCAAGCCCGCTGCATCCACCCGGTCCACTCCGGCGGCTTCCTGCTCGATGAGCCCCGCCACCCGGACCATGAAGAACTCATCCAGGTTGGAGGCAGAGATGGCTACGAAACGCAGCCGCTCCAAAAGGGGCAGATTCCGTACCCCAGCTTCCCGCAGCACCCGCAGGTTGAATTTCAGCCAGCTCAGTTCCCGGTTCACGTAATACTCTGGTTTGTTCAGATCGATCTTCATCATTTCTCCTCTGCTTTCTCCAACACCGGCTGCAGGCCAAAGACTTCTTCAAAGAAGCTGCCCCGCTTGCCGAAAGTCCATTCTTCTAGGGAAAGGTTTTCCCGGCTCTCGGCCAGGACCCGCAGTTCATTGCCCCGGATTACCACTTTGCAGCCGCGGATCTTCTGCCGCCCGCTGATGTCCAGAGAATCCGCCAGCCGAAGGATGGCCGCCAGCTTGGCCACCAGCGGAGGGATGCTGCTTCCGAAATCTTTGGGTTCATTCCCATTCAGTTCCGGCCGGTCCAGGGTGTACAGATAGGAAATCTGGGCGATGGTATGGCACTGTTCCACACTGAAGCCCAAAAGATCCGCACTGTCGATCAGGTAATAATTGTACCTGTCGTAAGTCCGCATAGAAGCGTACTTCCCGATGTTGTGCAGATAGGCCGCCGCCCGCAGCAGGATCTTATCTTCCTGATCCAATCCCTGAGAAGGTGCCAGGGCGTCAAAGAGAGTACAGCACATTTTTTCCACCCAAGCTGCATGGGGTGCATCATAGTGGAAACGGTTCCCGATGCTCCGGACCAGGCTCATCTGGATGTCCAGCATCTCTTCCAAAAACTTCCGATCCAGCTGCCGGGCGATGTAGAGAAGCTTCATCCCGTCCACGAACCGGTCCACCGGCATAAGGATCTTCTGGGCTCGAGACATTTCCATGAGCAGCTGGCAGAGAGTGATGGCCGGAAGGGCCACTTCCGTCTCTTCCGGACTCAGGCCGAACAGTTTCTCCAGTTGGCTTTCTTTCAGCCGGTGGACTTTTCTATAGAAATCAGCCACTTCCTCCGCTGTAAAGGAAATGTTTTCCTTCCGGGTCTGTTTCTTTCCGAAAAGATCCAAGAGCACCTGGCTTTCCGTCCCTGTGAGCACCAGCATGCTGATGGTCTCATCCTCCAGTTCTTCCGCCACCACCCCGATCCGGTCCTGGAGATATTCCTTCAGGGCTTGTTCGAAATAGATGCTGGACCGTTCGTTCCGGGTGAACTGTTCCTTCAGCCGGACCAGCCCTACATGGAGATTCTGCTGGAATTTCACTTCCCGGTTCTTCACATAAGTAAGTCCCAATCCCCCGGACGAGATATCCGCCAGAAGGACCCCTTCCCGAGGCATAGGCAATTCCGGCCGGATTTCCATTGTCCGTAGCAGGGAAGCCATCTTAGTGTAGATTTCCCGGGACATATTCACCACTTCGATCTGGAAGCCGGTCTTCACCAGCACCTGATCCAGGAAATACTGCTGGTTCTCTGCTTCCCGTACGGCAGTGGTAGCCTGGAGAATATAGGATTTCACTCCGTATTCCCGCATCACCTGGCGGTACCCTTTGAGGATCTCCACGATCTGCAGCATGGTCCCGAAAGAGATCTTCCGAGTCTGGAAAGTCTCTTCCCCCAGCCGGACTTTGTTGCGCAGTTCCGTAATGATCCGGACATCATCCAATCCAGTATATTCTATCAGCTGCATGGTGATATTCTCTGATCCCAGATGGATCACCGCTGCTGAACGCAATCTCTTCTTTGCCATAGATTCCTCCTCGCCTTGGGTATAACCCTGTTTGTCCTACCCCCCGGGGGGCAATCGTGTTATACTAAGTTTAGTTTAACACTTCTCGTATAAGAAAAAAACAGTGTAAACGGGGTATAGATTTTTTATATTACCCTGTCTGGATCGGGGGATCATATGAAACGCATTGCCATCATCGACGTGGGGTCCAACTCCGCCCGTCTTGTCATTATGGAAATCCATGCCTCCAAGGCCTGCAACCTGATCTACAACCAGAAAGATCCGCTGCGGCTGGCCCTGAAGACGGACAAAAAAGGTTATCTGACAGAAGAAGCCTTCGCCGCCACCACCAACTGCCTGAAGAACTTCGCTTCCATGTGCCGGATCTTCCAAGTAGACGAAACCATTGCCGTGGCCACCGCAGCCATCCGGAATGCTCCCAACGGGGCCAAACTGGCCAAAGCAGCTTCCCAGGCTTCCGGCATCACCCTGGAAATCATCTCCGGGAAAACAGAAGCCTATCTCAGCTATCTGGGAGTCATCAACACCATCGACGTGAAAGATGCGGTAATCTTCGACTTAGGAGGTGCTTCCACGGAAGTGATCCTGGTCAAAGACCGGAAACTGGTGGACAGCGTCAGCCTGCCCATCGGCTGCGTGAACCTGACCAAGAATTTCAAGCTGAACAATGCTGTGGATCCGGCTGCCCTGAACAAGATGCGCCGGACCATCAATGAGCAGATGCAAAAAGCTCCCTGGATCTCCGGCTGTGGCCTCCCTCTGGTAGGAGTAGGGGGGACGGCCCGTTCTGTGGGAAAGATCGAACAGAAACGGACCAAATACTTTACTTCCAAGCTCCACAACTACCAGTTCGGGATCCCGGACTTCAAGGAATGGTACAAGACACTGCCTGGAACTACCCTGGCCACCCGGCGGCGGATCCCCGGCCTTTCCAACGACCGGGCAGATGTGATTATCGCCGGTTCTTCTATCATCAAAGCTCTGGCGGACCGGAGCAAGGCACGGAAGCTGATCGTTTCCGGCTGTGGGCTCCGGGAAGGCCTGTTCTCCCAATATCTCCATGAACATACGGACCGCCCCCTGATCACCCCCAACATCCTGGAAACAGCCCGGGAAAATATGATCCACCTCTATTCTCCCGACGAAGATCACTGCCGGCTGGTGGCCCGTTACGCCCTCCAGCTGTTCCGGGGCTGGCAGTCCCTCCACAAGCTGGATCCGCTGAAATGGGAGCCCCTGCTGGAAACCGCAGCCCTGCTCCATGATACAGGGATCACCATCAATTACTACAATCACACCCGGCACAGCGGCTATCTGATCGAAAACGGAAAACTCTTCGGCCTGAACCACCTGGACGTGGTCTACACCGCCATCCTGGCCGCCTGGCACCATGGGGTGAATCGAGGCTACCTGCGGAACAAAGCCTACCGGAAGCTGATCCCAGAAATCGACCTGAAACGGCTGGGCAATGCCGCCCTGCTCCTGGCCCTGGCAGAATGCCTGGATTACACCCAGACCGGCGCCATCCAGTCCATCGAGCCCGCCATCCTGAACGGTGGTGCCGTCCTGACCCTTACAGCCTCCCGTACCCCGTCCGTAGAGCTCCAGCAGCTCCAGTCCATGACCAAATGGTTCCGGAAAAATCTGGGCTGCAGCTTGACGGTGGTGGTGAAGGAAGGAAAATAAAAAAAGATGAGGTGTTGCACAGAACGTGCAATACCTCATCTTTTTTCTACGCCAGGATTCCCAGCTCCTGCAGCCCTTCTTGGACCGCATTCATCTCTTCATCCACCCGGGTCTCCACTTTCAGGGTATGGACTCCATTGGTCAGCGTAACGATCAGAGGGGCATCGCTGGCCCGGAGCTTATCCACATACTGGCGGACATCCCGGCGGCTGTAGATGTTCATATCGATATGGATGATGCCATAAACTTCATGGGACAGGGTCAGGCCTCGGACGATTCCCCCATTGTCCACCACCGCATTCAGCTCGGCTTCCAACTCATCCTCATCCATGGTCCGGCTGCAGCAGTGGAGGCTCCGGCTGCAGCCCCGTTCTTCCGCCGGTCCTTGGAGCTGATAGCCCCGGGCCGTGGAAAGGATGGGTTTGCCGCTACTGCGCAGGATTGCCACATCCCCTACGATGATCTGCCGGGTCACATCCAGCGTCTTGGAAAGTTCGATTCCCGTAATGGGTCTGTCCGCATTTTCCAAGATCTCATACAGTTTTTCCCGTCTCATTTGATTGTTCATGGTCGTCCCTTTCTTTATCTTCCTGCCAAAATCCCTGACTGTTCTGGTACAGGCTGATGGACTGGATCAGCACTTCATTTCAATAATGACTATTTCTTAGATTACTACTTTCTATTATAGAAAAATATTTGTCATTTTTCCAGACATATTGATACAAATTACGAAATATTTTACATTTTATTATATATTTCTGTAAATATCTGTGTCTACCTTCGGGCTTTCCATCTGTGTATATTCCATTTTCTTCTGTTACAAGACCGCTTAGACAAAAAAGAAAAGCCTCCTTTCCCGGCTGCTTCCTGTTTCCAAGAATAGCATACCAGCAAAAGAGACTTTTTCGAAATATATTTTTATTAAGAACAGTATTTAGAAAACAAATAGACGAATCTATAGCCGCCCGGACAGGATTTCCCGTCCCCTCTGCCGCAGGAGTTCCACCATCCCTTCCATATACTGGGGGACCCGTTCCCGGGCATGGTAGGCTGCCAAGACCCGGCGCCGATGTCCCGGGACATCCAGCTGGTATAGATTCACTGCCTTGGAATACCGGAAAGTCCGGGTATAGGCCTCCCGCACCATGCAAAGACCCACACCTTCCGCCACCAGCTGGAGGATCAGTTCGATGCTGCGGATGACGATGGTCTGCCGGGGACGGATTCCCTGTTCCTGAAAGATCCGGTCCTGGAGTGCCCGGGTGCTCTGGTCCGGAGTCGTAGCTAAAAAGACCTGTCCATCCAAGTCTTCTGGCTGCAGGATGCCGTAGGGCTGGCCCTGGACAAACACCGCCCGGCTGTTCAGAGGATGGCCCTGGGGCACCGCCACCAGGAATTCCTCCTGGAACAATTCCTGGGCCTCCATGGTCCGGTCCAGATTCTCTTCATTGACCACTACCAGATCCAGTTCATGCTTCTGGAGCAGTTCTTTCAGGACGGTCATGTTTCCCTGCTGCAGGACCAGTTCCACCTTGGGCCATCTGGCATGGAAAGCTTTCAGGACACGGGGCAGGAACCAGGCGCCCCGGAGCATGGAAATCCCCATCCGGAGCCGCCCGGCCTCTTCACTGAGGAGCATGCTCATTTCACTGTCGAACCGGCTGGAGATAGCCAGGATCCCCCGGGCATAATGGACATACCGTTCCCCTGCCTTGGTCAATATGAAGCGCTTGCCCTGCCGGCAGAACAAGGGCATGCCCAGGTGTTTCTCCAGATTGCTGATGTAGATACTCAGGGCCGGCTGGGAAATGTACAGCCGGTCAGCTGCCCGGGTCAAGTTGCCGCATTCCGCCAACGTACAGACATACCGCTGTTCTTTTAGATCCATCGTCCTCCCTCATCCGTTCCACGGCGTTCCTTTTATTCCGTTCATAGACATTATTGCTTTTCTTTATAATGCTGCAAGTCATATTATACAGTAAAACGGAAAATATGGCAAAAAATATTAAAAAGTTAACACTTATATATAGCTATGTATAGAATGGATAGGACAATGTTCTTTTTTATTTTTCTTTCTGGGCGCCTTGTCCTACCTGGTCGGCAATGTACCGCTCCAGAGCCTCCACATAGGCCTTCCCCAGACGGCTGAGATGGGTCTGTTTGTGGGTCAAAAGGCCGATGTGCATGTCTCCTTCTTCCCGGAGAGGGACGGCGATGATGCTGGCGCCGTTCAGCTTCTGATCGATGACTCCGCTGCAGACGGTATAGCCGTCGAGGCCGATGAGCAGATTGAACAGGGTGGCTCGGTCGGTGACCCGGATGTTCTTGCTGCGGACCACCGTGCTGAAGATCTCTTCAGAAAAATAAAAGGCGTTATGGTCCCCCTGGATATAGGACAGATAGGGATAAGGGGCCAGTTCTTCCATGGAAACGCTCTCCCGTCCTGCCAGAGGATGGGACGAGTTGAGGAACACATGGGGCTGGGCCACGAACAGTTCCCGGAACACCAAGTCGTTGGCCTTGAAGATTTTCTGGAGGACGGCTTTGTTGAAAGCATTGTAGTACAAGATGCCGATTTCACTGCGCATATGGGCCACGTCGTCGATGATGGTGTAGGTCTGGGTCTCCTGGAGGCTGAAATCGTAGGTGTCACCCCCGTACTGTTTGATCAGATCTACAAACGCGTTCACCGCAAAGGAATAGTGCTGGGTGGATACGGTGAATTCCTGCTTGCCCCCGGCCTGTTTCTTGTACCGGGATTCCAAAAGGTCCGCCTGTTCCAGTACCTGTCGGGCATAGCCCAGGAAGATTTCCCCGTCCCGGGACAGGTGGACCCCTTTGTTGGTCCGTTCGAAGATCTGGATGCCCATTTCCCTTTCCAGTTCCCGGACCATCTTGGTGAGACTGGGCTGGGTGATGAACAGGGCCTTGGCCGCTCCGCTGAAGGTCCCGGCTTCGGCAATGGCTACGATATAGCGCAATTGTTGTAAAGTCATGTTTTTCCTGCTTTCTGTCGATTTCTTCCGTCCGTATGGTTCTCATTATACCATAGCCCCTCAGAGATACGGGGCGATATCCTTTTTCCGCAGCAGCCACAGGGGGACAAGCCCTCCCAGTGTGCCGGCCGCCAACAAGAGCACCGGGGCCAAGAACCCCTGCCACAAGGGGACACGGCTCATCTGGACCGCCGCCTGCTGTCCGATGCCTTCTGCGGCCAACAAGCTGCCGCCCCACCCCAGGACCCAGCCCAGGGTGCTGCCCAAAAGGAGCAGCAGGAACTGTTCCAGGAGCAGCAGGGACTGGGTCTTCCGGTGGCTGGCCCCCAGGGCCTGGAGCAGGGCCCATTCTTCCATCCGAGATGTCCCGTCCCAGTACAGGGCCAGCAGGGTCACCAGGGTGGCCGCCCCCAAAAGGCCCAGGGACAGGGTGATCCAGAACTGCCGGCTCTGGCCCACCATCCCATAGAGAGCGATCAGGCTCTGGGCTGGGAACAGCAGCTGGGAGGAGCCGCCTTTTTTCCGCTGCCAGGCGGCCAGCAGCTGCATGGCCTGGCCGTACCCTTTGGGCCGGACCAGGATGGCGGTCACTTCTCCCTTCTGTCCAGGGACCAGGGCGCTGCCATGGCCGGCATGGGCTTCCCAGATGTCTTCCAAAGGCACCAGGATGGCTTTGTCATAGGGTCCCTGGACCGGAGCCAGGATTCCCACCACCCGGTAGGGATGAGGGTGGGCCTTGCCTTTGGCAATGAATCCGTGGCTGGACTGGAATACATCCCCCACCTGGAGTCCGGTGAGCCGGGCGGTTTCCGCTCCCAGCACCGCTTCCCCGGTACCGTTAAACCTCCGTCCCTGAACGGTCCGCAGCCAGGGCTTGTGTTCCCCTGGCACCACATAGGAAAAGATTTCCTGTTCCGTGCCGCAGAGCCGGAACCCCCGGAAACTGTCCCCAAAGGCCAGGGGCAGCACCTGGTCGGCTTTGCCGCTCTGCCGCAGGTTTTCCACTTCTCCATAAGGGATGTTCCCGATGGGCCGGTCCCGCAAAAATACCGTATTCAGCACCAGCTGGTAGGGAGATCCCTTGGCACCTGCCAGGATGGGAAAGGGAGCCGCCGCCCGGTTCAGGCCTTGGTACAGTCCCCCGGCCAGCTGGATCACGAATACCGGCAGGGCACAGGCCACCGCTGTCAAAAGGACCAGCAGCCCGTACCGGAGGGGCCTCCGCCACAAGGATAGAAAAGCCAAACGGAACATCATGCTTCCTCCTTCCGCAGTTCCAGCTTCCGGACAAACCGAGCCTGGACCGCCGGATCATGGCTGGCGCACAGGAGCAGGCAGCCGCTTTGGGCCTGATAGCCCAGGAGCAGATCCAGGATCTTCCGGCTGTTTCTGGCATCCAAGCTGGCGGTGGGTTCGTCCGCCAGGAGCAGCCGGGGCTGCCGGACAATGGCCCGGACAAAGGCCGCCCGCTGCCTCTCCCCTCCACTGAGCTGCCGGGGAAAACGTTTCCCGCATCCCGGCAGATCCACTTCCGTCAAGAGCTCCCGGATTTCCTGGGCTGACACTTCTTTCCCCGCAAGCCGGCCGCTGAGCCGGATATTTTCTTCCAGGGTCAGGAAGGACAGCAGTTTGGGTTCCTGGAACACATAGCCCAGGTTCTTTCCCCGCCACCGGGCCCGTTCCGGTTCAGAAAGACCGGTGAGCTCCACACCGTCCAATACGATCCGTCCCCGTGTGGGCGTCAAAAGCCCGGCCAGACAGTGGAACAAGGTGGTCTTGCCGCTGCCGGATGGACCTTCCACTCCACAAGCTTCCCCATCCCCCATCCGGAACAAAGGCAGAGTCAGGCCCCGGACCGTCCTGCCCCCTTCTTCCGGGTAGTCACAGATCAGATTTTCCACTTCCAGCATATTTCCATCCCTCCTGCGCAAAAAAGGAGGAGCCGGCCGCCGCAGCGGACCGGGGACCTCCCTTCCTGCCTTATTCATCTATGGAATCCGCCACAATCCGCAGCTGGCTCACAAAACCTGTTTCTCCGTCGGTTTCACTGCCTGTCTCCAGGGTCCCTGTCACTGTAATGGGGGTATCATAGGGCAAGGCCGTCACCGGATCGGACAGTTTCACCACCACAATATTGTCCGGCCAATCCGCATCCGTAGAGCAGAAGGGACAGACAGACATGGGCACTTCCGTCAGCACAAAGAACCGGATGGTGGGAGTAAGCGGCGGAGCCATGTAGCCTGTCATGGTCACCGTACTCCCCGCCAGGTTCTGGACCTTGTCGGAAAAGGTCAGCCCTTCGGAGGAATAGCCGCTGTACAGCTCTCCGAAAGACAGGCTTTCTGCTGCTGCCGGCAGGGCCAGGGACAGGGTCAGCGCTAGGGCCAGGAGGCCCCGCTTCAGCCAGACCATATCACTTCTTAGCCTGGGTCAGGTGGACCTTGGTCTTATTGCCGTCGATGCCCAGGGCCCGCAGCATCCCGAAGAATACTTCCGTGTTGTCCATGGTGCCCTTGAAGTATTCGGAGCCGGGACCGCCGGCGTTCAGCAGGATATCATCGGCGCTGTGGCATTCCTGAGGATCGTCCTTGGGGGTGTTGGCAGGCATCAGTTCCGCCGGGTCTCCCGGATGGATCCGGGCCGTGTTGGCCTTGGAGCTGGCCTTGGTCACCTGATGGAATTCCACCTTGTCCCCGATGGCGGACTGTTCCTGTTTGGTTTCCGTTACGGACAGAGCCGGCGGAGTGGGTTTCTTCATGAAATGATAGTTTTCGTAGTATTCCGGATGGTTGGCGTACTGGACGGCCAGGGTCACATCCGGATCCGGATTGTCCGGGAATCCGTCATGATCTTCATCTTTAAAGGTGGGGAATACGGAATTCTGGTACACCCGGACGGCTTCCGTGCCTTTCTTTCCATCCCGTTCGTGGTAGGTGCCGCTGATAGAGACCCCATGGGCATGGTCCGCCAGAACGATGATCAGGGTATCGTTCCCCCGTTTCTTGTTCCAGTCTTCCGCATACTGGATGGCCTTGTCGAATTCAATGGTATCGTAGGCCGCCCGCTGCCAGTCCATCACATGGAGCTGTTTGTCGATGGAAGCCCCTTCGATCATGGCAAAGAACCCGTTGGGATTTTTAGACAGGATGTCCAGGGATTTTTGGGTCATGTCCATCAGGTTGGGCTGGTCGGTGAACCCTTTCAGCACCTGGGGATCCTTCAGCATTTCCCGGTCGATGTACACGTTCATGGTGCCGGTGTGGAACAGTCCCAGCAGAGGTTTGTCACTGGGCGCCGCCTTCATTTCTTTGGCAGTCCCCACGAAGGTGTAGCCCATGTCCTTGAATTCCTGGATCACGTTTTCATTGTCCTTCCGTTTGGACCCCGGTACGCTCTTGGGCAGGTACCGGGCAGAGCCCCCGCCCATGATTACGTCGGGACGATGGTACTGGTCCAGGTAACTGCTGGCCAGCCAGTCCTGGTTGGCCCGGCGGCGGGTATGGCCGATCATGGCAGCCGGAGTAGCATCGGTGGATTCGGCCTGGGTGATGACCCCAACAGACATGCCTCGGGTCCGTTTCAGGATTTCGGAGATGTTTTCCACTTTGGGATCATCGAAGGGATCTTTGGTGGAATCTTCATAGACCCCCATGGCGTTCACCACGGATTTGTGGCCGGTGGCATAGGCGGAAGCAGAGTTGGCGCTGTCGGTGACCAAGGAATCGTAGCCGCTGGTGGTGATTACCGCATTGTGCTCCAATTTTTCCATGGCCAGCAGGTCATTGTATTTCCCATTGGTCATGCCCTTGGACAGGATCCGGGCGATTTCCCGGGCCTGGAGGCTCATGCCGTCTCCCACGAACAGGATCACGTTCTTGGCCCGTTTGGGCGCTTTTTCGCTGACCACTGTGTACCCGGCGGCGGATACTCCTTTGCCGGTCCCGTCCTGGGCAGTGACCTTCACTTCATAAGCCCCGGTCTTGGGGAAGGTGACCTGGTCGGCCCGGTAGCTGGTGACCCCGTTGCCCAGGTCCTTCTTCACCAGTTTCTGCCCGAAGAATTTGTCCGCAGGCTGGCCGTTGACGGTGATGGCCACGTCCTTCAGCTGCTGGTCCCCTTTTACTTCCACATCGAAGTCAAATCTGGCTCCGGCCCAGAACTTAGCCCGGTCCACCGGCAGGATGCGGACTTCTGCCGCTTCCACAGAGGGCAGCAGCCCCAGGAAAGAACTTCCCAGCACCGCTGACAGGATTGCTCGTTTCAGCCACTTCTTTTCCATGGATATGCCTCCTAAACCTTTCCCTGCTGGTTGGTGCAGGGAAAGCAAAAATGAACTTGTTGTCTGCACAGATATAACTATAGGCGGTCCATGTCAGATTCCAGTCAACGGTTTGTCAAATTTGTGTCAAATTTTTAGGGTGCTGCTGCGCACGCAGCAGTCCTTTTTCCTCAATCCATCGTAAACCCGTTGTCCCCTTTCAGCAGGTTCTTTTTCATGTACAGAACCCAGTTGCCGATGTTGGTGCCGTGGTCGGCGGTCCGTTCCATATATTTCAGGAGCAGTACATAGTCCACGTAAGAGGCTACGTCGTCCGGATCGTTCTTGATTTCATCGGTGAGTTTGGGCAGCAGCCGTTCGAAATCCGCATCCACGATATCGTCCTTGTCCCCGATGTACCGGGCCTTTTCGTCGTCTCCTTCCAGGTAGCATCGGAAGCTTTCCTCCAGCAGGGCCTGCATGTCTTCGTACATTTCTTTGAAGCCTTCCGGAGGCTTCACCACCGGGTCCCGTTCCAGGATCCGGGCAATGTACAGAGCCATATCGGAGCAGTGATCTGCAATCCGTTCCAGTTCGCTGAGCACCCGGAAGGTCCCCATCAAGCTCCGCCAGTCAGACGCCACCGGAGACTGGAGCACCTGGACGGTCAGGTCCTTCCGCATGATGGACCGGATCTCTTCATCGAATTTATCATCTCCGTCCCGGACCATCCGGGCTTTGTCCAGATTCTGGGTGAACAGGGCGGTCTTGGTTTCTTCCAGAGTTTTTTCCAAATTGCCGATGAGCACCCGCACATCGTCCTGGATCTCCACCAGGGTCTTTACATAGGCATCTCTCATAATGGCTCCTCTCTCAGCCGAACCGGCCAGTGATGTAAGATTCCGTCCGAGGTTCGGAAGGATTGGTGAACAGGGTTTCCGTATCGTTCATCTCCACCAATTCACCCAGGTAGAAGAAGGCCGTCTTGTCAGAAATCCGGCTGGCCTGCTGCATGTTGTGGGTGACGATGACGATGGTGTAGTCCTTTTTCAGTTCCAGAGCCAGGTCTTCGATCTTCTGGGTAGAAATGGGATCCAGGGCGGAGGTGGGTTCGTCCATGAGGATCACCGAAGGCTGGGCAGCCAGGGTACGGGCGATGCACAGCCGCTGCTGCTGGCCGCCGGAAAGCCCCAGGGCACTCTTGTCCAGCCGGTCTTTCAGTTCATCCCAGATGGCCGCCTGGCGCAGGCTCTTTTCTACGATCTCCGCCAGCTGGGCCTTATTGGTGATGCCCTGGACCCGAGGGCCGTAGGCCACGTTGTCAAAAATGCTCTTGGGGAAAGGAGAAGGCTGCTGGAACACCATGCCCACCCGGTACCGGAGGGCCAGAGGGTCCACTTCCTTGAAGATATCCTTTCCTTCGAACAGGATCTTCCCTTCCACCCGGCAGCTGGATACCCAGTCGTTCATCCGGTTCAGGGTCTTCAGCAGAGTGCTCTTGCCGCATCCGGAAGGCCCGATCAGGGCGGTGATTTCATTGCGTTTCACTTGCATATTGATATCCTTCAGGGCCTGATGTTTCCCGTAGAACAGGTCCAGATGCTGGACATCGAAGACCAGGGTTTCCGGAGAAACCGGTCCGTTTCCTTGTTCACTCATCTACAGTTCCCTCCATCTTCTTTTCCAATCTCCAGCTGATGTACCGGGCCAGTACGTTGAATAGGACTACCACCAGCATCAGGATGGCGGAAGTGACCCCGGCGATTTTGGCTGCATCCGGACTCAGGGCTTCCGTCCGCATGACCCACACATGGAGGGCCAAGGTTTCTCCAGGACGGAAAGGGTTCAGAGGGCAGGTAGTGGAGCTGAAATCCCAGTTGCCCCAGTCGATGTCCGTGGACATGCCAGCGGTGAACATCAACGCAGCAGCTTCCCCGAAGCCCCGGCCGGCTGCTAAAATCAAGCCGGTCATGATCCGGGGCAGACAGGCTGGCAATAGTACATTCCAGATAGTCTGCCATTTGGAAGCCCCTAACCCCAAACTGCCCAGGGTATATTCTGGTGGCAGATCCTTCAGGGCATTTTCCGTCACCGACACCATGAGAGGCAGAGTCAGGATGGAAACGGACAGGGCGCCGGCCATCAGGTTCCACTGGGATCTAGTCATGACGATGAACACCAGGTAGCCGAACAGGCCCACCACGATGGACGGCAGGGAAGACAGGGTCTCCACCGCCATCCGCACCCAGTTGGTCATTTTCCCGTCCTGGGCGTATTCTGCCAGATAGATTCCGGCGGGGATGCCCCACAGGGCACTGATCACCAGGGCCAGGAACACCAGATACAGGGTGTTGAAGAACATGTCCCGGAGACTCAGCAGGATGTCCCCCGTAAGGGCTCCCAGCCCCTGTCCTACCACATCCAGGATAAAGGCGAAGAGCAGGATGGCGGATCCGGCTGCCCCGGCTGTAAAAAGCAGGCTCATGAACCGGTCCATGGCTTTTTTCTGTGCAATGTCTCCCATGGTTCACTCCTCCTCTTTCAGTTTCAGGGGATCTTTACCGAAAGTATGGATGATAAAGATCAGGACGAAGGAAATCACGAACAGCAGCAGGCCCAAAGTCCACAGGGCTGCACTGTATTCCCCGCCTTCCATGGCGCCCCCCATGTCGTTGGCGATCACCGTCGTCATGGTGGAAGCCGGCATAAAGAGCGAAGTGGGGAACCGTTTCATCTGGCCGATGACCATGGCCACCGCCAGGGCTTCCCCCAGGGCACGGGCCAGGCCCAGTACCACCCCGGTGAAGATGCCCCGTTGGGCTGCGGGCAGGATCACGTTCCGGATGGTTTCCCACCGGGTGGCCCCCAGTCCATAGGAAGCATCCCGCCAGCTTTTGGGCACGGCCAGCATGGCGTCAGCGGCCATGGTAGTGATCACTGGGAAAATCATCACCGCCAGCACCAGGGCCGCGGCCAGCACCGAGAACCCGAAGGGCATGGGGAAGATCTTCCGCAGGAAGGGCACCAGCACCGTGAGCCCTACCCAGCCGTAAATGACAGAAGGGATCCCAGTGAACATTTCTACAATAGGGCGGATCAGACGCTGGACGGCGGGAGAAGCCATTTCCGACATATAGATGGCCGCCGCCAGGCTCACCGGCAGGGCGAACACCAGAGACAGGAAACAGGTGACCAGAGAGCCGCTGATGAACATGGCGGCCCCTACCTGCCCTCCGCCTTCCATAGTATCACTGGGCTTCCACTGGGCAGAAAACAGGAACTCTGTGATGCTGTGTCCAAAATCCCAAAAGGTGCCGCTTCCCTTCACCAGAAGGAAAGCGGCCATCAGGAACGGCAGCAGGGCCGCTGCAATGCCGCAGGCCGTGATGACGGACTGTGACAAGGACTCTTTGCGGTGTACCTGCACCAATTTTTGTGAAACCTTTTCGTCAATCATGAGCGGTATCTTTGACCTGCATCTTGCTGCTCACACCATACCCCAGTTCTTCGATCCGTTTGCCATAATCGGCGGACAGGAGGTAATCCAGGAAAGCTTTCACAGCCGCTTTCGGATTTTTATTGGTGTAGACATGTTCATACCCCCAGACATTGTACTTGCCGGAATATGTGTTTTCCAGGGTAGGAGCCACACCATCGATGGCAACGGTAGCCACCGTGTCGTTCTTGGTCAGGTAGGGCAGGGCCACATATCCGATAGCCCCTTTGTTCTGGGCTACGCTCTGGACCAGCAGGCCGGAGTTATCGGTTTCCAGGGATTTGTTGGCCGCTTCTTCTGCACCGCCCATGGCGTATTTGCTGAACAGGGCACGGGTACCGGAAGTCTTAGGCCGGGTCACCAGGGTGATGGGTTCATCCGGGCCGCCCACTTCTTTCCAGTTGGTGATCTTGGCGGTGAAAATGTCAGTGAGTTGCTGTTTGGTCAGGCTCTTGACTTTTTCCGCCACATCCTTGTTCACGATGGTGGCTACGGTCATGACGCAGATCTTGTGATCCACCAGTTTTTCTGCTTTTTCCTTGGGCAGTTTGGAAGCTGCCGGCACATCGGAGTTCCCCATATCCACGGAACCATCGGACACCTGTTTCAGGCCCATGCCGGAACCGCCGGCGTTCAAGCTGATGCTCACTTCTTTATGCTGCTTCTTGAAGCTTTCCGCCGCATCCTTCACCAGAGGCAGCAGGGCGGAAGAACCGGACCCGGTGATATTCCCGCTGACCGCAGCCGGTTTCTTGGTGTCGGCAGCCTTCTGGCCGCCGCAGCCCAGGGCTCCCATGACCATCATCCCAGCCAGGACCGTCACAGCCAGTTTTTTCCATTTGTTTTTCAACATCATCTTCATCGCTCCCTTACAGAAAATCCATGATGACAGTAGTATTGCTTTTGTCTATGGCTATAAGATACCAGAGCCATGTAAAAAGTAAGGGCAGGGTTTTGTAAAGAATTGTAAAAAAAAGACCGTTGCAAAAGCAACAGTCTTTTTGCGGGTCGCGAGTCCCGGGTCGCGGGCTTGTTAGTGCAGCCCGAAGATCCGGTTTTCCAGATTTCAGTGGATTTCCTTTTATCAATCTATAGAAAAAGAATAAACGGGCTGAACGTCCAGGCCCGTGACTCATGGCCCGCGACCTGCGACCGGGCTGTTGCCCATGCAACAGCCCCTTTACCGTCCCAGTCTCATCTTGAAATCTTCGTATCCGAACTTTTTCAGCACCTTTACCGAACCGTCCTCTTCCAGCACGTCGATGTCCGGCAGAGGCATGCCGTTGAAGGTGTTGTTCTTGCAGGTGGTGTAGATGGCCATATCCCCAAAGAGCAGCAGGTCCCCCACTTCCAGGTCCCCGTCAAAGCTGTAGTCTCCGGCCACATCCCCGGACAGACAGGTGCCGCTGCCCAGGCGCCAGGTCACCGCCCGTTCTCCCGGTTCCCCGGCTCCGTACAGAGGCGGCCGGTAGGGCATTTCCAGCACATCCGGCATATGGCAGGCGGCACTGGTGTCCAGGATGGCGATCTTCACATCCCCGTTTTCCACCGTATCCAGCACCCGGGTGCCCAGGTACCCGGCGTTCAGGGCACAGGCTTCTCCCGGTTCCAGGTACACGGTCACGTCCCAGGCTTCCTGGACCCGGCGGATGCATTCTTCCAACAGGGGGATATGGTAGCCCGGCCGGGTGATGTGGTGGCCGCCCCCCATATTCACCCATTTCATTTTGGGCATCACATCCCCGAACTTTTCTCCCACCGCGTCCAGGGTCTTTTTCAGATCATCTGCATCCTGTTCACACAGGGTGTGGAAATGGATCCCGTCCAGGAGCTCTACCAGGTCCGGGGTCATCCAGGCATCCCACTGGGCCCGGGTGGTCCCCATCCGGCTGCCGGGGGCACAGGGATCGTAGATGGCGTGGCCTTCCTGGGTGGAACATTCCGGATTGATCCGGAGCCCCACGCTTTTCCCGGCCTTTTGGGCCATGGGGCCATAGGTCTTCAGCTGCCGGGGAGAGTTGAACACAATGTGGTCCGCCACCTGGCACACTTCTTCCATCTGGTCGGCCCGGTAGGCTCCGCAGAACACATGGACTTCCTTCCCGGGCATGGCTTCCCGCCCCAGCTTCGCCTCATAGAGGCCGCTGGCTTCTGTGCCCGCCAGGTACGGTTCCAGCACCGGGTACAGGTCGTAGTTGGAAAAAGCCTTCTGGGCCAGGAGGATCCGGCAGCCCGTCCGGTCCTGGACCCCTTTCAGGATCTCCCCGTTCCGGCGGAGGGCCGCCTTGTCCAGGATGTAGCAGGGGGTGGCCAGTCGGTCGAAAGCGGCCTCCGGTGTTTTTCCCTGCAGACCGGCAAAGGCGGGACGATCCTCCCGCACCTTGTTCCAGTCCATTATTTCACCAGCGCCGGATCATGGGATTCGCTCCGGGGCAGGCCGTGCTTGTCCAGGGCATCCAGGAAAGGATCCGGATCGAATTCTTCCACCGTATGGACGCCGGGGGTGGTCCATTTGCCGGTGAGCAGCATCAGGGCACCGCACATGGCCGGCACGCCGGTGGTGTAGCTGATAGCCTGGCTGCCCACTTCCCGGTAGCAGGCCTGGTGGTCGCACACGTTGTAGATGTAATAAGTCTTGTCCTTCCCGTCCTTCTTCCCGGTGAAGATGCAGCCGATGTTGGTCTTACCCTTGGTCCGGGGACCCAGGCTGGCAGGATCCGGCAGCAGGGCCTTGAGGAATTTGATGGGAACGATTTCGTGGCCTTCAAAGTTGATGGGGGTGGTGGACAGCATGCCCACATCCTCCAGACAGCGCATATGGTCCAGGTAGCTCTGGCCAAAGGTCATGAAGAACCGGATCCGTTTCACCCCGGGGATGTTCTTGGCCAGGCTTTCGATTTCTTCGTGGTGGAGCAGGTACATATCCTTTTCGCCCACCTGGTCGAAATCATATTCCCGTTTGATGCTCATGGCCGGGATTTCCACCCAGTGGCCGTTTTCCCAGTAGCTGCCAGGGGCGGACACTTCCCGCAGGTTCACTTCCGGGTTGAAGTTGGTGGCAAAGGCATACCCATGGTCCCCGCCGTTGCAGTCCAGGATGTCGATGGTATCGATGGTATCGAATTCATGCTTCTGGGCATAGGCGCAGTAAGCCTGGGTCACCCCGGGATCGAACCCGCAGCCCAGCAGGGCGGTGAGGCCGGCCTTTTCGAATTTTTCCTTGTAGGCCCACTGCCAGCTGTAATCGAAGTAGGCAGAGAACCCTTCTTCTTTGCAGCGTTTTTCGTAGATGGCCCGCCATTTGGGATCATCGGTGTCTTCCGGTTCGTAGTTGGCGGTATCCATGTAGTTCACCCCGCAGGCCAGGCAGGCATCCATGATGGTCAGATCCTGGTAGGGCAGGGCGATGTTCATCACCAGATCCGGTTTGTAGCTTTTGATGAGGGCGATCACCTGGTCCACCTGGTCCGCATCCACCTGGGCGGTGGTGACTTTGGTGGCAGTCTTCCCTTTCAGTTTTTCCGCCAGGGCATCGCATTTGGATTTGGTCCGGCTGGCAATGCACAATTCGGTGAACACATCGCTGACCTGACAGCATTTCTGGATGGCCACGGAAGCAACCCCGCCGCAGCCGATAACAAGGACTCTGCTCATAGTATTTTCCTCCTTGGATTAGGGGATCCGTTGAAAACCGGCGCACCTGATTTTCAACGGATCCAGGTCTCGGGTCTCGAGTCTCGAGTCTCGAGCCAATGGTCAGAACCCGTCCTTGCGGCCGAGTTCTTTTGATGGTGCAGAATCAGCACCGTATGGTAAAAAGAAACGGATATTGTCATTGCAGGAGAACCAGGTTCTGTCTGTTCAAAAAATTTGCCTGCAAATTTATCCTTCGGCCCGAGACCCGCGACTCGAGACTCGAGACCGAGGTTGCCCTCCGGGCAGCCTCACAACAGCGCCAGCAGCAGTTCCCGGACCACTTTGCAGGCCACGGCGGTGGAGGCACCGCTGGCATCCAGCATGGGTGCCAGTTCGTTCACGTCGGCGGCCACCACATGGGTCCTGGCCACCAGCCGCATTGCGTTCAGCAGCGCCATGAAGGTGACGCCCCCGGCTTCCGGGGTCCCGGTCCCCGGGAACACCGAAGGATCCAGGCAGTCCAGATCGATGGTGAAGTACACCGGCACCCGGCTCTTTTCCAGATCCCGGACCAGCTGTTCCAGCCCTCCGAAGCTGAAGGGGTGCAGGTCCGTGTGCTGGCGGGCGAACTGCCATTCCGCCCGTTCCCCGCTGCGGATGCAGAACTGATGGACCTTTCCGTCCCCGATCAGGTCATGGCACCGGCGGATCACACAGGCATGGCTCAGTTTGGCCCCCAGGTAATCGTCCCGCAGGTCCGTGTGGGCATCGAAGTGGATGATCTGGACATCCGGGTACTTTTTCAGCACCGCCCGGAAGGCCCCCAGGGTCACCAGGTGCTCGCCCCCCACCATGAAAGGCAGTTTCCCATCCTGGAGGATAGTGGCTGTCCGTTCCTCGATGTCCTGGAGGGCCATTTCCGAACTGCCGAAGCACAGTTCCAGATCCCCGCTGTCAAAAACGGCATAATCTTCCAGATCCTTGTCCTGGTAGGGGCTGTAGGTTTCCAGCCCGAAGCTTTCGTGGCGGATGGCGGAAGACCCGAACCGGGTCCCGGGCCGGAAGCTGGTGGTGGAATCAAAGGGAGCCCCGAACAGGACGATCTTGGCGTCCTCATAGGGAGCATCGCAGGCCAGGAAGGTTTCCACATTATTTTTCAGCATTTTGGCATCCTTCTTCCGTTTCCACTTCCTTCAGCATCTCCTCCAGGAAGGCCGGCAGCCAGAAGGCTCCCACATGGAGCCGGGTGGTGTAGTACCGGGTGTGCATGTTCAGAGCTTCCCAGGCCGGAGCATCCAGGTCATTGATGGGATGGTACTTCTTGCTGGCGAAGCCAAAGGTCCAGTAGCCCGCCGCATAGGTGGGGATATGGGCCTGGTACACCTTGCTGATGGGGAAGGTGCTGACGATCCGCTGGTGGCTCCGCTGCATGGCGATGGCGTCTTCCTTGTAGAAGGGGCTCCCCTGCTGGTTCACCATGATCCCGTCTTCCCGGAGGGCGTTGTAGCAGCTGCCGTAGAATTCCCGGGTAAAGAACCCTTCGGAAGGACCGAAAGGATCCACGGAATCCACAATGATCAGGTCGTAGGAATTTTCCCGGTGGCGGATGAATTTCAGGGCGTTTTCAAAATAGATGTGCACCCGCCGGTCGTCCATCCGGCAGGCGTTCCCAGGCAGATAGTTCCGACAGGCTTCCACCACCATGGGGTCCATTTCCACCAGGTCGATCTTCTCCACCCGGTCGTACCGGGTCAGTTCCCGGACCACGCCCCCGTCCCCGGCGCCGATCACCAGGATGTCCTTGATGCCCTTGTGGACCGCCATGGGGACATGAGTCATCATTTCGTCGTAAATGAATTCGTCCCGTTCCGTCAGCATCACATTGCCGTCCAGGGTCAGGACCCGGCCGAATTCCGGCGTTTCGAAAATATCGATTCGCTGGAAGTCACTCTGTTTGGAGAACAGGTGACGGTTCACCCGGAGGCTGTGTTTCACATCCGGTGTATGGAATTCGCTGAACCACATTTCCATTGGTTGTATCCCCCTCTTATGCCAGTACATTCAGGTGCTTCAGTTCCGGATCTTCCGAACCGGTCATGCTGCAGCCCTTTTCTTTGGCGTACCGGATATGTTCCAGTACGGTTTTGGTGATTTTTTCGCCCGGTGCCAGCAGCGGGATCCCCGGCGGATAGCACATGACGAATTCGCTGCACACCCGGCCTTCGCACTGTTCCAGGGGCAGACTGATCTTATCCGCATAGAAGGCTTCCTGGGGACTGGTGACCACCACCGGTTCCACATATTCCTGGGTGAGCATGCCGGTGGGATCCTTCTGGTACCGGCGGCGGATTTCCGCCAGGGCGCTGACCAGCCGTTCCAAATCCTGGATCCGGTCCCCCATGGACAGGTAGGCCAGGATGTTGCCGATATCCCCGAATTCAATCTGGATGTCATAATCGTCCCGGAGGATGTCGTACACTTCGATGCCGGCCAAGCCGATATCCAGGGTGTGGATGCTCAGTTTGGTGTTGTCGAAGTCAAAGACGGAATCCCCGTTCATCAGTTCCCGGCCGAAGGCGTAGTAGCCGCCGATGTTATTGATTTCCTGCCGGGCGTATTCCGCCATGTCCACCACTTTGTGGAAGATTTCCCGTCCGTGGAGAGCCAGACGCCGGCGACTGATATCCAGGCTGGACATGAGTAGGTAGCTGCCGGAAGTGGTCTGGGTCAGGTTGATGATTTGCCGCACATAGCCGGCGTGGACCTTGGGCCCGGTGAGCAGGAAGCTGGACTGGGTCAGGCTGCCCCCGCTTTTGTGCATGGAGATGGCGGCCATATCGGCGCCGGCGGCCATGGCGGATACGGGCAGGCCGCTGCCGAAGTAGAAGTGGGTACCGTGGGCTTCATCCGCCAGGCACAGCATCCCTGCATCATGGGCCATTTTCACAATGGCCCGGAGATCGCTGCACACCCCGTAATAGGTGGGGTTGTTCACCACCACGGCCACCGCGTCGGGATTTTCCCGGATGGCCTTGGCCACCTGCTCCCGTTTCATCCCCAGGCTGATCCCCAGACGCTTATCCACATCCGGGTTCACGTACACCGGGATGGCTCCGCAGAGCACCAGGGCATTGATCATGCTTTTGTGGACATTCCGGGGCAGGATGATCTTGTCCCCCCGCTTGCAGGCAGACAAGATCATGGACTGGACAGCGCTGGTGGTCCCCCCCACCATCAGGAAGGCCTGGCTGGCTCCAAAGGCGTCAGCGGCCAGCTGTTCCGCCTCCCGGATCACCGACACCGGATGGCACAGGTTGTCCAGGGGCTTCATGCTGTTCACATCCACCCCCACGCACTTTTCTCCCAGGAACTCCGTCAGTTCCGGATTTCCCCGGCCTCGTTTGTGGCCAGGCACGTCAAAGGGCACCACCCGCATCTTCCGGAACCGTTCCAATGCTTCATAGATAGGCGCCCGATCTTGCTTCAACCGATATTGCTTTTCCAAGCTCTTTCCCTCCCCAGTATGGCTGCTGTCTCTGCTTCCTGCAAAAAAAACGCAAGCTGCCCTTTTGCAGCTTGCGTAATAAGGTCTCATCCGGTATGGCGGTTTGCTTCTTTTCAGGGAATCTCCCCGTTACGAACGACTCTTATTGACCGTTTCACAAGTCTGCGCACAGACGCATTGCGGTTATGAAGTAACCAACTTATAAAAGTTGAACCCACCGGTTCAATCAATAAGGCTGCAAACCAGTTGCCGCCAGTTCGGCAGTGGACCCGGCTGTCCGTATGGCCTTGACCGGACAGCCGTCCTGAAAGACATGACTTCTGTCCAGTGGTCCGAAGAATATTTTGAAAATACGTGACCGAATTCTCAAATCGTAAAAATTTTAACATACCCCCACCCCGTTGTCAATTTGAAAAGAGGCATAACAAGAGTCGCGGGCTACGGGTCACGGGTCGCGGGCCTCGCGACCCGCGACCGGTTGCCCCCTGGCAGCACAACCTCTTGCCTTCTCTCCCTCCCCCGTGCTACCATGGGGACAGACTTTTTGAAGGGAGCTGGTTGGATGACACGGGAGGAATGGATACGGGCCCAGGTGCGGAACCCCTGGCACTGGGGAAGCCTGCTGGCCCTGTGGGGACTGGGGTATTACACCCTGGGCTGGGCGGGCCGGGGCCACTATACCGCCGCCATTGCAGGCTGGGTGCTGTTCCTTCTGGTGGAAACCGCCCCCATGCTCTGGACCATGCTGGTCTTTACCGGGGCCATCCTGTTCCTGTCCCGGTTCTTTCCTCCGGCGGCCCTGATTTTCCTCATCATCGGCATCGTGTTCTTCATCCTCCGGATCCGGTACGTGATCCAGAACGCCCAGCTGCTGGCCAGCGGCTTCCTGGTCTATCTGCTGTATTACCATCTGTTCACCGACCGGATGCGGCTGGGCTGGGAGCTGGTGGAAGCCTGCTACAAACTGGTGACCCTGAACCACCTGTTTGCCATGCCCTGGCAGCTCCGGCATTTCCTGGCCTACCCGGCCCTGCTCCTGGCCGCCGGTCTCCCGGTGCTCCTGGTCCACCTGCTCCTCCGGTTCTCCTACCGGAAAGGCTATGAAAGCCGCAATGCCCTGACGGTGCTGTTCGGCCTGCCCCTGGTGGTGCTTTCCTTCCTGCTGCCCTTCCTGAAGATCCTGGGCGCCTTTGACGGGGCCGCCTTCACCGATGCCGGCCACACCGGACACATGGGTGGGGATGGTTTCCACGGCACGGACGGATTCCATGGCGCCCACGGGATCCAGACCACTGACGGCTTCCACGGCACCGGCGAAGTCCATATGCCGGCGGACGGCCACCATGTGAACGGCTATTTCCGTTCCACCCCCGACGGGGGCACCACCTATGTGCAGCCCCATGTGGCCACCAATCCGGATGGCATCGTGGAAAACAACCTGTCCTACCACGGTCCCCATCCCGCGGCCGGACCGGAAGGAACCCCCCAGGCCCTATCAGCCGCCGGCCATCCTATCCCCCATGTGGATACGGTGCCGGGGATCGTGAAGGAGAAGAAGGAATAAAAAAAGGGGCTGTTGCACGTTAATGGTCGATGAGACCTCTTGAAAGCCCTTTTATCTGTGTCCTGTCATTATGGACTAAAAGAGGCATCGAAAATGATCCATCATTTTTCGATGCCTCTTTCTTTGTCTTTCAGTCCGCCCCCTTGGGAGCGGGGGACCGTGCTTGCCCGGTGGTGGGGGTGTCTGTCGATTGACGTCGGTTGTCTCCGTTGCTGTC
>NZ_JBQOUY010000016.1:0-53294 GCF_052216985.1 Acidaminococcus nyctereutis | reverse complement strand
GTTTGGGAGTACCATAATACACAGTTAGGTTTTTCATAGCAGTTAAATTCTAACACGAAAAAGGACTTTCGATTCACAAGAATCGAAAGTCCCTTTCGTTTTCATGGAGCTATTATTTCACAGCCCCATTTTTTTCTTACATTTTTCCTTATTTAATGAACCGGACGTTGGGGATGATTTCCTCGTATACTTCTTCGGCCCGTTTCTTGTAGGTCTTCTTGTTTTCTTCGAACAGGTTGCCGCCTTTGGTGTCCACGGCCACGATCAGGGGCCCCAGTTCTTCCACTTCGCTGGTCCACAGGGTTTCCGGCATCCCCAGATCCTTCCACTGAGCATCGATGATCTTCTTGAAATGCACCGCGGAAACCACGGCACAGCCGGCAGGGAACACGCAGAAGATGGTCTTGTATTTCTGGCAGGCATCCATGGTGTCCTGGCCCATGCCCCCCTTGCCCACGATCAGCTTCACGCCGGTCTGGGGAATGAAATCCTTTTCGAATTTTTCCATCCGCATGGAGGTGGTAGGTCCGATGGAGACCATTTCATAGGCGTTTTCCTGGCCTTCGATGGGACGGACGATGGGGCCTGCATGGAAGATAGCGCCCCCTTCCAGGTCCACCGGCAGCTTCCGGCCTTCTTCGATGAGACGGCGGTGAGCCACGTCCCGGCAGGTGGTGATCTTGCCGGTCAGATAGACGATATCCCCGATTTTCAGGTTCTCGATGTCTTCGGATTTAATGGGTGTATGCAGCACAACTTTGTTAGCCATTATAATTCAGCCCCCTTATGAGAAGTGATGGTGTAATGCAGGTCTTTGTCGAAAATGATGTGGCCCCGGCGGTGGTTCCAGCAGCCGATGTTCACAGCCACCCCGATGGCGGACGGATGACGGGCGGTGTTCTCGATGTGGACGCCCAGGACGGAAGCACTGCCGGTCATGCCCTGGGGCCCCAGACCGATCTTGTTGATGCCTTCTTCCAGGAGTTTTTCCATTTCCGCAGCCCGGGGATTGGGATTGTGGGTCCCCAGGGGACGCATCAGAGCTTTTTTGGAGAGTACGGCGGCGGTTTCCACGGAGGTGGCCACCCCTACCCCCACCAGGAAGGGCGGGCAGGCGTTGGGTCCATAGGTGTACATCCGTTCCAGGACGAATTTGGTGACCCCTTCATACCCTTCCCCGGGCATCAGCACCATGGCATGGCCCGGCAGGGTGCAGCCGCCCCCGGCCATATAGGTGTCGATTTCGCAGGTATCGGAATCCGGTACGATTTCCCAGAACACGGTGGGAGTGCCTTTCCCCACGTTCTTGCCGGTGTTGTATTCATCGAAGGTTTCCACGCTGTTGTGGCGCAGGGGAGTGGCGAAGGTGGCCTGGACGGTGGCTTCCTTCAGCAGCCCTTCCAGTTCCCCGATCAGGGGGAAGTTGGTGCCGCATTTCACGAAATACTGGAGCACCCCGGTATCCTGGCAGGAAGGACGGTTCAGTTCCTTGGCCAGCTTCTGGTTTTTGGCATAGGTTTCATACAGCAGCTTGGCAATGGGCACGGTTTCCTTTTCGGCCAGTTCCTTCAGTTTGGCGGCCACGTCATCGGGCAGCACCTTGGCGGTGTATCCCACGAACTTGGCCATGATGTCGGTCATTTGTTTCACTTGGGCTTCTTTGGACATTTTCATTTCCTCCTTATACTTGAACACACAGGAATTTTTTATGTACAGGTTCCGGTTCCATCAGGGATAGAAAGGGAACAGGATGGGCAGCAGGATGAGAGAGACGATGTAGCCGATGATCACCATGGGAATGCCGGCCTTCACGTAATCGTTGAAGGTGTATCCCCCGGGGGCGAACACCATCATGTTGGCAGGCATGCCAATGGGGGTGGCAAAAGCCAGGGAAGCGCCGATGACCGTGGCTACGATCACCGCCTTGGGGTCCGCCCCCATGGCTTCGGAAATATTCACGGAAATGGGGATCAGCAGGGCCGCCGTACCGAAGTTGCTCATGAAGTTGGTCATGACGCAGCTGAGCAGCAGAATCACCGCCAAAAGCAGCAGCGGGGAAGCGTTGGATCCCAGGAGACCGATCACCCCGTCGGCCACCGCCTTGCCGGCGCCGGTTTTGGCCAGAGCCTTGGCCAGGGCCAGGGTGCCACCGTACACGAACAGGGTCTGGAGGTCGATGGACTGGTACGCCTGTTTTTCACTGATGACACCCAGGGTGACCAGCACAAGGGCACCGATGCAGCCGGACAGGTAGAATTTGATGCCGATCTGTTTTTCAAAGATCATGGCGATGATGGTGAGCACCATGACGATCAGGGAAACTTTCTGTTTCCAGGCGGGGACCTGGGAGAAATCCGGTGCCTTGTCGTAGATGCTTTCCCCGGTCTTCCCCTGCCGTTCCGGCAGGAACCGGTAACCTACCGTGGCGAAGAAGGCAGTGCCGATCAGCAGGATGGGAAAGCCCACGAAACCGTATTCAAAGAAGCTGAGGTCCTGGCCGATGGCTTCCAGGGCGCTTTTCCCCAGCAGGTTCCCGGGAGCCCCGATGATGGACAGGTTCCCGCCCATGGCGGCGGCGAAGATCAGGGGCAACAGGAGCCGGGACCGGGCAAAGCCGGATTTGGAAGCGATGCCGATGACCACCGGGATCAGGATGGCGGCAGTGCCCGTGTTGGACAGGATGCCGCTCATGATGCCGGTGACCAGCATCACTGCCACAATCAGCTGCCGTTCGGAGCTGGCGAACCGGGTAACGATGCCCCCCACCTTGTTGGCCATGCCCGTTTCAAAAAAGGCACCGCCGATGATGAACATGGCCACGAACAGGATCAGGTTGTTGTCCACAAAGCCGGCAAAGGCATCCTTGGGACTCAGCACGCCGGTGAGCACCAGCACCATCAGGGCCAGCATGGACGTGACGGCCAGGGGAAGTTTTTCGGTGACGAACAGGATAATGACACAGACCAGAAGGGTCAGAGTAATGGCAATGGGTGACATTATGGATTTCTCCTCCTTTGTTTTCATCAATCCCGCGCGCTTTTGGATTAATCTTTAATATTTGATAATGTATCCATTTGTTGGTTATACTATACCCCCATCGACAGAAAGAGTCAATGGGATTTATGAATTATCTGATTTTTGACTACAAATTGGATTGTTTATCATAAATACAAAGTGGCTGTTGCTTCGGCAACAGCCACTTTTGGGGTCTCGGGTCTCTGGTCTCGAGTCTCGAGCCGTTGGAAAGGACCCGTCCTGCGGCCAGGTCCTTTTGAAAATACAGAACCAGAGTCGTGCTGGATATCGAAGTAAATATCTTATCGTTAGCAGATCAGGGTTTGTCTATTCAAAAATTTGCCTGCAAATTTTAACATTCGGCTCGAGACCCGAGACTCGAGACCGAGCCGCTGTGCGGCTCTACTGCTAAGGGAGGGGGTGCTCACGCACCCCCTCCCTTCCCCACCTGTTCCCGGTAGTTGGTGAGGATGTTTTCCATGCTCCGCTTCATGTGTTCGTCCATGAGCTTCCGGGCCCGGTCCGGGTCGTGGGCCCGGAGGGCTTCCATCAGCTGCTCATGTTCGAAGAAAGATATCTTGGCATAATCAGTCTCCGTTACCAGAAAGCCTAGGGAAAGGCCGTTCCACAGGCTGGCCAGGATCTGGGTCAGCTTCGGGTTGTCCGCCGCTTCCCACAGGGCCATATGAAAACTTTCATTATAATGCTTGTAGTCCCCGTACCGGTGTTCTTCCAGGCATTTTTCCATCCCGGCGTACACCCGCTCCACTTCTGTCAGATCGCTGCCAGGCCGGGCGGCCAGGGCCGCGGCTTCTCCTTCCAAGATCTTCCGGACGGCAAAATGGTCCCGGATGGATTTTTCGTCCATCCCCAGCACCAAAGCCCCCTTATTGGGCCGCAGCTTCACCAGGCCCTGGCTGGCCAGCAGCTGGAGGGCTTCCCGGACGGGAGTGGCGGAGACCCCCATATGCCTGGCCGTCTCTTCCAGGGTCAGCACGCTGCCTTCCGGGATCTCCCGGCGGAGGATAGCCTTCCGCAGATAGGAGGCCACCTGTTCCCGGGCGGGCAGGAGATGGATCTTCCCCACGTTCTTGACCGGTATGTCCCCGGCCATCCGGTATACCGGAGCCTGGGACGCCGGTGGTTCTGGTTCCGCAGGATCCGGGTCCTGTCCGGCCTTCTGGTTCCGGAGCCGCTCTTGGGCCGAAGCGGCCACCACCATGTGCCGATTGCTGAGCCGGGTCACCAGTCCTTCCAGCTGCAAGCTCTGGAGGGCTTCCCGGATGGGCATCCGGGATACTCCGTAGGTCTTGGCCAGTTCCACCTGCTTCAGTTCCGTCCCCGGTTCCAGGTCGCCGGAAGCGATCCGGTCCCGCAGGGACTGGCAGATCAGTTCCTGGGTGGATTTCTGCAGGGTCACCATGGACCTTCCTCCTTTCCCTGTTATTTGTCGTCCATCTTCAAAATGGCCATGAAGGCTTCCTGGGGCAGTTCCACGCTTCCCACCTGCTTCATGCGCTTTTTCCCGGCCTTCTGCTTTTCCAGCAGCTTCCTTTTCCGGGTGATATCTCCCCCATAGCACTTGGCCAGCACATCCTTCCGCAGGGCACTGACATTTTCCCGAGCGATGATCTTGCTGCCGATGGCGGCCTGGATGGGAATCTCAAAGAGCTGACGGGGAATCAATTTCCGCAGCTTTTCCACCAGGGCACGGCCCCAGTACTGGGCCCGGTCCCGATGGACGATGGCACTGAGAGCATCCACCGGGTCCCCGTTCAGGAGGATATCCACCTTCACCATATCGGAAGCCCGGTAGCCGCTGAGCTCATAGTCCAAGGACGCATACCCTCGGGAAACGCTTTTCAGCCGATCGAAGTAATCGAAGATGATTTCCGACAAAGGCAGGGCGTAATGGATCATCACTCGGTTTTCGTCCAGGTAGGTCATATTCTGATACTCTCCCCGTTTTTCCTGGGACAGTTCCATGATGGGCCCTACGAAATCCTTGGGCACGATGATGGTGGCATTCACAAAAGGTTCTTCCACATGCTCGATCACTGTGGGATTGGGGAACTGGGAAGGATTGTCCACCATTTCGATTTCCCCATTGGTCTTCACCACTTCATAGATGACGTTGGGAGCGGTGGTGATCAGGGTCAGGTTGTATTCCCGTTCCAGCCGTTCCTTGATCACGTCCATATGGAGCAGCCCCAAAAAGCCGCAGCGGAATCCGAAGCCCAGGGCGGTGGAAGTTTCCGGTTCAAAGGTCAGGGAAGCGTCGTTGAGCTGGAGTTTTTCCAGGGCATCCCGGAGATTGTCATAATCAGAATTTTCCACAGGGTACAGGCCGCAGTACACCATGGGGGTGGCTTTCCGATAGCCAGGGAGAGGTTCCTTGGCCGGACGATTGTTGTCGGTGATGGTGTCCCCCACCCGAGCATCCTTCACGGTCTTGATGGAAGCAGCCAAAAAGCCCACCTGGCCTTCTCCCAGTTCCGGCACATTGACCATGGCCGGTTTAAAGACCCCCACTTCCGTCACTTCATAGACTTTGCCGGTGGCCATGAGCCGGATGGACATGCCTTTCTTCAGGCAGCCGTTCACCACCCGCACATACAGCATGACCCCTTTATAGGCGTCGAATTTGGAATCGAAGATCAGGGCCTGGAGAGGAGCTGCCGGATCCCCTTTGGGGGCCGGCACCCGGTTCACCACAGCTTCCAGCACTTCATCCACACCCAGGCCGGTCTTGGCGCTGCAGAGCACACAATCTTCCTTGTCAATCCCCAGTACATCCTCGATTTCCTTTTCCACCAGGGGCACATCGGCGCTGGGCAGATCGATCTTATTGATCACTGGGATGATCTCCAGGTCGTGGTCCATGGCCAGGTACACATTGGCCAGGGTCTGGGCCTCGATGCCCTGGGTGGCGTCGATGACCAGGAGGGCCCCTTCACAGGCCGCCAGAGCCCGGGACACTTCATAGGAAAAGTCCACATGCCCCGGTGTGTCGATCAGGTTCAGGATGTACTCGTTCCCGTCTTTGGCCTTGTAGTCCAGCTGGACGGCCTGATCCTTGATGGTGATGCCCCGTTCCCGCTCCAGACTCATGGAGTCCAGGATCTGGTCCTCCATTTCCCGTTTGGACAGGGTCCCGGTCATTTCGATGAGCCGGTCGGCCAGGGTGGATTTCCCGTGGTCGATATGGGCGATGATGGAAAAATTTCGAATATGATCACGTTTTGCCATGGAATCTTCTCGCTTTCTACCAAAGCCTGAAAAACAGGCAGTAATATTTCAATACTTTATTATATCATTTTCGGTCGGACCCTTCCACATACAACAAAAAAGGCCGGCAACCAGAGTTGTCAGCCTTCCTGCTGTTCAGCCTTATTTTACTGCGTTGACTTTCTTAGCTAAACGGGATTTCTTGCGAGCTGCGGCTTTTTTGTTCACCGTGCCCTTCCGAGCAGCTTTATCTAATAAGCTCGCTGCTACTTTCAAAGTGGCCTGGGCCTCTTCTTTGGATCCTGCAGCAGCAAAAGCTTCAACCTTGCGTGCGGTGCTGCGGATTTCAGCTTTCACCGGGCCATTGGCAGCGCGCCGTTCGGCATCAGTCTTGACACTACGAATGGAAGACTTAATATTCGGCATGTTCTCACCTCCACCAATAAGCTTTACCAAAATATAATATCATGGATGGTCCCTTTGTGCAAGGGATTTTTCCATTTATTTCTTTTCCTGCTCCATCCCGGTTCCCTGTCCCAGCAAAAGTCCCTGGGCCAGCCGGGCATCTTCCTTCAGCTGTTCCTGGAGCCTCTCCAGGGAAGGGAACTTTTTCTCGCCCCGCAGCCGCTGGAGCAGCTGTACCCGGAGCTCTTTTCCATACAGATTGCCCTGGAAATGGAAAAGATGGGCTTCCAGCCGGGTTTCCTGATGGGCAAAAGTAGGGTTGTCCCCCACATTCACCATGGCCCCGTACCAGGCCTTTTCCACCTGCACCCGTCCGACATAGACGCCGAAAGCCGGGATGGCGAAATGCTGCCCCAGGATACGGATATTGGCCGTGGGAAAGCCCAGCAGCCGCCCCCGCTGATCTCCCAGGACTACCTGGCCCCGGATCTCATAGGGACGGCCCAGCATCTGGGTGGCCCGTTCCACCTTCCCCTCCGCGATGGCTTTCCGGATGTTGGTACTGCTCACCACCAGTCCCTCCTGTTTCAGCAGGGGCCGGGACAGGATGGTGAGCCCGAACCGGGTATGCTCTGTCTTCAGCAGACGGACGTTCCCTTTGCCCCCGGCCCCGAAGCTGAAGTTGTCCCCGATGCCCACGGCTTTGACACCGCAGTCCACCAGCATCTGGAGGAAGTCATCGGCACTCATGGCTGCCAAATCCCGGGTAAAAGGGATGTTCACCAGGATATCCACGCCCAGGTCCACCATCAGCTTCACCTTGCTGCCATTGTCCAGCAGCCGGGGCGGTTCCAGTTCCGGTTTCAGGCTGGCCAGGGGATGGGTACTGAAGGTAAAGACCATCAGCTGCAGATTGTGCTGCCAGGCATAGGCCCGGGTGGTCCCGATGACTTCCTGATGTCCCAGATGGACTCCGTCAAAGGTCCCCAGCGCAGCTGCAGAAGGCAGGAGATGAGCCGTATGCAGTTCATCCAGTGAGGTAATCAGTTTCATGGTTGTCCTTCCGTCCTTGTTTCCACGTCCGGGATGTGGATGATCTTGTGGGCCCGGAGCCGGCCGTCCACGGCCTTGGCCAATCCTACCAGGAGACCTTCCCGGGTCCAGAGCTGGTAGAGGACACCCTCGGCGATGCCCGGCACAGTAGTAGCCACCCCCTGGGCGATCCGCCGCCCCTGGAGGGCGTTCACCGTAAGCCGGGGGAAAGCCACTAGGATCGGTTCCACGCCCTCACAGCAGGCCGCCGGGTCCGCCGCGATTTCCTGGAGGGTATGGGCGTCTTCCAGACGGAACACCCCGGCGCTCCGCCGGAGCAGGAAACTCATGGTCCCTTCCATGCCCAGTTTGGACGCTATGTCCTCACAGAGGGTCCGGATGAAGGTCCCCTTGGAACAGGTCACATCGAAGACCAGGGTATCCCCGGTGTAATCCACTTCTTCCAGTGTGAAAAGAGTGATGGGACGGGGTTTCCGTTCCACTTCGATGCCCTGCCGGGCCAGCTTATACAGCTTGGTCCCCTTGACGCTGATGGCAGAATACATAGGCGGGATCTGGGTCCCCTCTCCCCGGAAAGAAGCCAGGGCGGCTTCGATTTCCTCCTGGTCCAGGGGCCGTACCGGACTCCGGGCGATGATCTTCCCTTCCGTGTCCCCCGTATCCGTCCGGATCCCGAAAGTCAGCTCCGCCCGGTAGCTCTTCTCCTCGTGGGCCGCATACTCCAGGAACCGGGTCGCAGTCCCGGCAAACACCGGCAGGACCCCGGCTGCCAGAGGATCCAGGGTGCCCCCGTGGCCGATTTTCTTCATATTGAGGATTTTCCGCAGGGCCCCCACCACATCATGGCTGGTCATGCCCGGTGGTTTGAGTACGTTGAAAATCCCATCCATCACAATGCCTCCAGTGCCTTTTCCAGGGCCTCCAGGAGGGCCTTCTTGGCTTCTTCCAGAGACAGCCCGATGGTGCAGCCAGCGGCTTTGGGATGGCCGCCCCCGTTGAAGGACACAGCCACCTTGCTTACGTCCACCTGTTTGGACCGCATGCTCACCCGGGTCGCCTTGGGTTCCACCTGTTTGAAGAGCACTGCCACATCCACCCCGGCGATGTAGCGGGGATGGTAGATGAAGCTTTCTGTGGAAATGGTCTTGTCATACAGGGCGTAGGGTACTTCCAGTGTAGCGATCCGCCCCCCTGCATAAAAGCTCAAGCTGGGCAGCACCTTGGCCAGGAGCTCCACGGAATTCCGGGCCTTCAGTTCCAATTGGTCGGAGATCTCGTCAGGCTTCACGCCCAGGGCCACCAGGTCCGCCGCCACCCGCATGCACTGGGGGGTGGTATTGGCGTACTTGAAATAGCCGCAGTCCGTGACGATGGCCGTATACAAGTCCGTGGCCAGTTCCTGGTCCACCGGGATCCCGTTGGCCTCCAGCAGCCGGTACATGATCTCACCAGTGGCCGCTGCCTTATCATCCAGCAGCAGATAGTCCGCATACCGGGTATTGGAGATATGGTGGTCGATGTTCAGGATGGGGGCGGAAAGGCATTTCTCCGCCTCTCCCATCCGGTCTTTCGAGGAAGCATCCACCACCACCGTCAGGTCACAGGGGATCTTTTCGCCAGCTTGCGGCTTCTCATAGGCTTCCAGCCCGGGCAGGAACTGGTACGCCGCCGGCAGGATATCGTCCACCAGCAGCCGCACCTGTTTCCCCGCCTGCTGCAGAGCCCGGGCCAGGCCCAGGGTGGAGCCCAGGGTATCTCCGTCCGGCCCCACATGGCTCACCAGCGCCAGGCTCTGGGCCCCCATGAGCAGCTGCCAGGTCTCTTTCAGATCCACCGCTTTACTCATGGTTCTCTTCTTTCTTCAATTCATGGAGGATCGATTCGATATGGGCGCTGTATTCCATGGACGTATCCTTATGGAAACTGAGCATGGGAGCCACCCGCAGATCGATGCGCCGGGCGATTTCCCGCCGGAAGAAGCCCAGCCCGGACTGGAGGCCCTTCCAGGCCTGTGCCTGCTGTTCTTCGCTGCCATAGAGGCTCACATAGATCTTGGCGTAGCTCAGGTCGTTGCTGACTTCCACGCCGGTGATGGTCACGAACTTGACCCGGGGATCCTTCACATCCCGGATCAACATGCTGCTCATTTCCTGCTTGATCAGCGCCTGCAATTTTTCCGCACGAAGTTTCGACATAGTCTCTCCTTATTCAGCCGCCACTTCTTCCATCACATAGACTTCCAGCTGGTCGCCTTCCTTGATATCCCGGTAGTCGGCCAGGGTCAGCCCACATTCGAAGTTGGCCGCCACTTCCTTCACATCGTCCTTGAACCGGCGCAGGGAATCCAATTCCCCTTCGTGGATCACGATGCCGTCCCGGACCAGCCGCACCTTGGCGGACCGGGTGATCTTCCCGTCCTTCACATAGGCCCCGGCAATCAGGATCTTGTTGATGGGGATCACCTTCCGAATTTCTACATGGCCGATGATCTTTTCCTTGAATTTCGGTGCCAGCATCCCCTTGATGGCAGCTTCCACATCGTTCAGGGCATCGTAGATGACCCGGTAGGTGCGGATATCCACCTTTTCCGCTTCAGCGGTCTTCCGGGCATTGGCGTCCGGCCGCACGTTGAAGCCGATAATCAGGGCGTTGGCCGCCGAAGCCAGCATCACGTCGGATTCGTTGATGGCCCCGACCCCGGAATGGACGATGACCACTTTCACTTCATCGTTCTTGATCTTGGTGAGGGCCTGTTCCAGAGCCTGGATGGTGCCCTGGACGTCGGCTTTCACCACGATGTTCAGGTCTTTCAGTTCCCCTTCCTGGATCCGGTTGAAGATGTCGTCCAGAGAAACTTTGGCTTTCTTCTGCTCTTCCATCTTCTGCTTGGCCTGGCGTTTTTCCGCCACGGACCGGGCTACATGTTCCTCACAGGCATCCAGGATATCCCCGGCTTCCGGCACATCGTTGAGCCCCAGGACTTCCACAGGGGTGGAAGGCAGGGCCTTCTTCACCTTTTCACCCCGGTCGTTGACCATGGCCCGGACCTTGCCGTAGCAGGTGCCGGCCAGGATGGAATCCCCGATGTGCAGGGTGCCCCGGTCGATGAGCACGGAGGCCACAGGGCCTCTGCCCTTATCCAGTTTGGCTTCGATGATGGTGCCGTGGGCGGGCAGGTTGGGGTTAGCCTTCAGATCCTGCATTTCCGCCACCAAGAGGATCATTTCCAAGAGGTCGGAGATACCGGTCTTCTGCCGGGCAGAAACAGGGACCATGATGGTGTCCCCGCCCCAGGCTTCCGGGATCAGTCCATGTTCGGACAGCTGCTGCATCACGAAGTCCGGGTTGGCCCCTTCCTTGTCGATCTTGTTGATGGCCACGATCACCGGCACCTTGGCAGCCTTGGCATGGTTGATGGCTTCGATGGTCTGGGGCATCACCCCGTCGTCAGCGGCCACCACCAGCACGGCGATATCCGTCACCTGAGCCCCCCGGGCCCGCATAGCCGTGAAAGCTTCGTGGCCCGGCGTATCCAGGAACACGATGGGCTTGCCCTGGCACACTACCCGATAAGCCCCGATGTGCTGGGTGATCCCGCCGGCTTCCCGGGCGGTCACGTTGGTCTTCCGGATGGCGTCCAGCAGGGAGGTCTTGCCGTGGTCCACGTGGCCCATGACCGTCACCACAGGGGGACGGGGCACCCGCAGAGCCGGGTCGTCTTCCACTTCCGGCACTTCCGTAGGATCCGCTTCAGGAGGCGGTTCCTTGATTTCACAGTTGAAGTCCATGCCCACCAGTTCCGCGGTCTCATGGTCGATTTCCTGGTTGATGGTCACCATCTTGCCCAGCATGAACAGCTTCTTGATGACTTCATTCACATCCCGGCACAGGAGCTTGGCGAAATCCTTCACGCTGATGCTTTCGCCCACTTCGATGCTGCTGGGACGCACGACTTCCGCCTTTTTGGCCGGAGCCGTATGGGGATTGGTGTTGTTGTTCCGATGTTTGTGGTTCTTCATCATATGATCAGCACTGCGGGTAGGACGGTCCTCCCGGGTAGCATACGAGCCCTTGATTTTCTCCCTTTTTTCCTGATGATTGCGGCCGCCGCTGCGTTTGCCCATGTCCTTGCCGGCATGGGGGCTGTTGGCATTCACTGGAGCGGACGGTTTCCCTCCGCGCCCATTCTGGGGCTTATTCCGGTTGCTGCCGATGCGGCCATTCTGTCCGCTGCCGTTCCGGTCATTGTGACTGAACCGATTGTTGCCGCCATTCCCGTTCCGGTTGTTCTGTCCACCCTGGGGACGGTCGCCCCGCCGGCCGTTATCCCGGTTCTGGTTGTTCTGGGGACGGTCGCTGCGACGGCCATTATCCCGGTTCCGGTCGTTCCGATTCCGATTCCGGTCATTGCCCCGCTGTTCTCCCCGGCTGTCATTTTTCCGTTCGTTCCGGTTTTCCTGGGCAGCCCGTTCTCCGCCGCGGGCCTGTTCTTTCTGCTGGGCGTGATGGGCCTGGATGGCCGCCTTGCCCACTGCCACGTCGCTTTTCACTTGGGCCACTTTGTCCATCACAGGTTTCACCACCTGGGCTGCCTTATCCTGGGCCTTTTGGGCCACAGCCTTCACAGCTCCCTGGTTATTCTTCAGCCCTTTGACGATCATATCCCGCACGCTGGTCTCCACCGTGCTCATATGGTTCTTCACCGTGATCTTATGGTCAGCCAGAAAGCCCAGGACTTTCTTGTTATCCAGGTTCAGTTCTTTGGCGATTTCATAGATTCTATATTTTGTCATCCGCACACCTCCATAGTTACAAGCCCATCATCTTTCGAAAATTGTCGTCCAGGAGGATGACAGCAGCCCGGGGAGCTTTCCCAATAGCGGCCCCCATCCGTGCCCGATCCAACCGTTTTCCGTAAGGGACCTGGTTGGCGTCGCACCAGCGCTGGATCTTATCCACCGTGCGCTGGGAGGCATCTGCGGCAATCAGCACATAGCGGGCACGCCCATTTTTCAGCGTGTCCCATATGCCCTGATCGCCGGATGCCAGTTTTCCGGCTCTCTGTGCCAGGCCCAGGGCAAAGCAGAGTTCCTCATCGGTTTTCATGGGGCAGCTCCGCCAGCAATGCTTCCTTGGTTTCCGGGGCGATTTTCACCTGCAGGGCCCGTTCCAAGCTTTTGCTCTGGAAGGCCTTTTCGATACAGGCAGCCTTAGGGCACACATAGGCCCCCCGCCCTGGTTTCTTGCCAGACCGGTCCAGGCTCACTTCCCCTTCTGGGGAACGGACGATCCGGACCAGTTCTTTCTTATTGTGGATCTCCCCGCAGCCGATGCAGGTCCGCTGGGGGATCTTCTTCACTTTCATGCGTCCTCACCACTTTCCTCAGGAGCTTCCTGGGCTTCCTGAGCTTCAGCAGCCTGGGTTTCGCTCTTGATATCGATTTTCCAGCCGGTGAGCTTAGCCGCCAGCCGGGCATTCTGCCCTTCCTTGCCGATAGCCAGGGACAGCTGATAATCCGGCACCACTACCCGGCAGATTTTTTCTTCCTTGCTGGCCCGGGCAGAGACCACTTTGGAAGGAGACAAGGCATTGGCCACGTATTCTTCCGGATCCTCGCTGTATTTCACGATATCGATCTTTTCTCCCCGGAGTTCGTCCACGATGGCCCGGACCCGCATGCCCTTAGGCCCTACGCAGGCGCCTACCGGGTCCACACTGGGATTGGTGCTGTGGACGGCGATCTTGCTGCGCATCCCCGGTTCCCGGGCCACGCTGTCGATGATCACAGTGCCATCCTGGATTTCAGAGACTTCCAGCTCGAAGAGCCGTTTCAGGAGGCCAGGATGGGTCCGGGACAGGATGATCTGGGGTCCCTTGGTGGTCTTTTTCACTTCCACCACATAGCATTTCAGCCGCTGATGATAATCATAGGTTTCATGGGGGATCTGTTCATTGGGCAGCAGGAGGCCTTCCGCCGTCCCCAGGTCGATGAACACATTGCGTCCTTCGATCCGCTGGACAGTCCCAGTGACGATATCATTCTCCCGGTCGGAATACCGTTCGTACACCATGCCCCGTTCGGCTTCCCGGATCCGCTGGACGATTACCTGCTTGGCATTCTGGGCCGCGATCCGGCCAAAATTCTTGGGGGTCACTTCCGTTTCCAGGATATCCCCTGCCTGATAATGGGCATTGAGCTTCTGGGCATCTTCCAGGCTGATTTCCGTAGTGGGATCCGTGACTTCTTCTACAATATTCTTCCGGGCATAGACATGGATCTCCCCGGTCTCTTTATGCATGGAAACCCGCACATTCTGGGCAGAACCGTAATTTTTCTTGTACGCGGTGATCAGGGCTTCCTCCACTGCACTGTACAATACATCGGGAGAAATCCCCTTCTCCTTGGCCAAGAGCGCAATGGCTTTCACGAAATCCGCATTCACTTCAAAATTCCTCCTTAATCATATAGAAATCCATTAAAAATCGATATGAGGCCGGACAGAAGCCAGCAGCTTCCGTTCAATGGTCCGTTCCTGTCCTTTGCCATCTTCCACCACCAGATGATCGGCATCATGGGCTTTCAGCACGGCTGTCAGCTGTTTCTTCCCTTCGAAGGGGGCAAAGAAGGCCAGGTCCACCTTCGATCCATAGTGAGCCGTCAGGTCCTTGTCTTTTTTCAGGGGCCGGTCGATCCCCGGGGAAGAGACTTCCAGGTAATACTTCTCTTTGATGAAGTCTTCTTCATCCAGCTCCTTGGCCAGGGCATTGCTCACCGCCGAGCAGTCATCGATGTCGATACCGCCTTCCTTGTCGATGAATACCCGCAGGAACCAGTCCCGTTCCCGCACGTACTCCACATCCACCAGTTCCAGGCCCGCTGCTTCCACGATGGGAGACACCAGTTCTGTCACTCGTTCCGTGATTTTCTTTTTGTCCATACAGACACCTCTGCTTCTTCCTTCCTAGTAAACGAAAGAGCGGGTATAAAATACCCACTCTCTAAGGTCTGCCTCAGTTTTCTAAAATATTATACCACCCCAGGAAGAAAATGGCAACAGTCTGTCCTCTTTCCCTTCTCCGCCCGGCTCTTCCCTCTTCTAAACAGGGAGTTATACAACTAACAAGCCAAATGTGGTATAATATCCTGTAACTTATGGTCTCAATCTCTATTTCTATCTAGTATAGGAGCTGACGTGATGACAAGCAACAAAAACAAGAACTGGAGGATGCCCTTCGGTTCCCCTTCCCCCCACAAACGAAAGAAACTGGGAGGAACCATTTTTTCAGCGATCATGGCCCTGATCCTGGTAGGCTTCCTGTCGGTAGCCGCCTTCTTCGCCGTGGCCAAATTCACCACCGCCAAGATCCTCACCAAGGATATGGCCCCCATGGCTTCCTCGCAGTTCTTCGATGCCAAGGGCAACCTGATCACCACCGTGGACTCAGAAGAAGACCGGATCCCGGTGACCATCGACAAAGTGCCCAAGAATCTGCAGCACGCTTTCCTGGCAGCGGAAGATATCCGCTTCTATGAACACGGGGGCATCGATTTCCGGGGCATCGGCCGGGCCATCTACACCTACATCCGTTGGGGCGAAGTCCAGGGCGGGAGCACAATTACCCAGCAGCTAGCCAAGAACTACTTCCTGACCCAGGAACAGACCCTGAGCCGGAAGCTCCATGAAGCCTTCATCGCCCTGCAGATCGAGCAGAAGTACACCAAGAAGGAGATCCTGGAGATGTACATGAACCAGATCTACTTCGGTCAGGGAGCCTATGGGGTGGAAACCGCTGCCAACACCTATTTCGGCAAACACGTGGAAGACCTGGATCTGGCCCAGAGCGCCATGATCGCCGGGATCCCCAAGAGCCCCAACTACTACTCCCCCCTGTCCAATCCGAAAGCCGCCAAGGCCCGGCAGAAGACGGTGCTGGAGCAGATGACCAAATACGGGTTCATCACCAAGGAAGCAGCGGACAAGGCCTATGCCGAGCCCCTTACCTACAAGAGCCTCAATGAATCTCCCGGCTCCAAGAAATACTTCATCGATTACTGCATCCAGCTTCTGGTGGACAAATATGGTCCCGATGCCGTCTACAAGCAGGGCCTGAAAGTCTACACCACCCTGGATCCGGATATGCAGAAAGCGGCAGAAAAAGCCGCTGCCCTCACTCCCACCTACTACACCGACAGCAACAAGCTGAAACAGCCCCAGAGCGCCATCGTGGCCGTAGATCCCAAGACCGGCTACATCAAGGCTATGATCGGGGGCCGGGGGACCGACCAGTTCAACCGGGCCGTCATGGCGGAACGGCAGCCCGGTTCCTCCATGAAACCCTTTGTGTACCTGAACGCCCTGGAACAGGGTGCCACCCCTGGGGACACCGTACAGGATTCCGCGATCCCCGGGGAATGGAACCCCCAGAACTATGACCGGCGGTTCCACGGCACGGTCTCGTATCGGACTGCCCTCACCTATTCCTATAACGTACCTGCCATCAAGGTGGCCATGAAGTACGGAACGGAAAAGACCCTAAAGCTGGCCAAGCGCCTGGGCATCAGCACCCTGGTGGAGGATGACGACAATCCGGCCATGGCTGTAGGGGGCCTGACCCATGGGGTGACGCCTCTGGAGATGGCCGGTGCCTATGCGGGCATCGCCAATATGGGCAAATTCAATAAGCCCACCCCCATCATCAAGATCCTGGACCGGAACGGCAAGGTGCTCTATGAACACAAGACCAATCCCACCCAGGCTGTGAAACCGGAAAGCGCCTATATGATGATCTCCATGATGGAAGACGTCATGACCCGGGGCACCGGCCGTGGTGCCGCCATCAGCCGGCCCTGCGCCGGGAAATCCGGGACCACTGACAATTACCATGACGCCTGGTTCGTAGGCTTCACCCCCAACCTGGCCTGTGCTGTATGGATCGGGGATGACAACAACGAATCCCTGGGGGGCATGACCGGGGGCGGCCAGCCGGCTACCTTATGGCGGACCTTCATGAGCGGGGCCCTGGATGGGATCCCTGCCGAGGACTTCGAAAAGCCGGATGGCTTCAAGATGCCGGCGCCGAAATATGAAGCGCCCAAGCCCCAACCCAAGAAAGAGACCACCAAGAAACAGGATACCAAGAAAAAGGACAGCAAGAAGGAAGGCGCCCTGCCAGGAGGCGGGAACGTTCCCCAGCCGCCCCGGTCCGGCAAGAGCTCCACGCCCCCGCCGGTACGGCCGCCGAAACAGTGAGTATGTAAAAAATCCCTGCCGCAGTTGCGGCGGGGATTTTTTTATCAATGGTCAATGATTAGCTATTCTTCCCTGTTTCCCCGCACAAAGAAAAGAACCCGTCCCCAAAAGGGCGGGTTCTTTCCTTTGGTTCGAGACCCGAGACGCTGGGCCCGAAACCGGCTGCTGCCGCTGCAGCAGCCTTTTTACCGGTTGTTCTTGAAATAGGCCAGGGCCACTTCCGGGAACAGGGCATAAGACAGCACGTCTTCCACGGAGGCATTGGGATAGCCTTTGGCAGCCAGGTCGGCTTTCATCTTGTCCATTTGCGGCGGGATATCGTCGGCCGGTCTGTGGGTGATGGGTGCGATCATGGTCTTGCCGGTCTTCTTCACGATCCAGCGGCGCACCAGTTTCTTCAGGTCTTCGCTGATGGGGCCCGGAGTCTTGCCGTATTTGCCCATGACGATGTCTTGGATTTCGTTGGGGATCATCTTGTACCGTCCCATCATCACATTCATGGTAGCCATGGTGCCTACGATCTGGCTGGAAGGAGTCACCAGCGGAGGATATCCCAGGTCAGCCCGGACTCTGGGCACTTCCTTCAGCACTTCTTCATACTTATCAGCCATGCCCATTTCCGTCAGCTGGTTCAGCATGTTGGACAGCATGCCGCCAGGGATCTGGAAGCTCAGGACCTTGGGGTTGATGCTGATGTTGCTGGGCAGCTTGAAGGTCTTCACCAGGTCGGCCCGGACTTTCTTGAAGTGGTCCGCGATGGGCCCCAGCTTGTCCATGTCGATGCCGGTGTCTCTAGGAGTCCCCTGCAGGGTGTAGACCAGGGATTCGGTGCAGGGATGGCTGGTGGTTTCCGCGAAAGGAGACAGAGCCGTATCCACAATGTCCGCACCGGATTCCACAGCCTTCAGCAGGGTCATGGAAGCCATGCCGCTGGTGCAGTGGGAATGGACGTTCACAGGGATGCTGATTTCTTTTTTCAGAGCATCCACCAGGGAAGCGCAGGCATAAGGAGCCAAGAGGCCGGACATATCTTTGATGCAGATGGAGTCAGCCCCCATTTCCACCAATTCCTTGGCCAGCTTCAGGTAGTCGCTGTCTTTATGATACGGGCTAATGGTGTATACCAGGGTGCCCTGGGCATGGGCGCCGGCAGCCTTGGTGGCTTTCATAGCCGTTTCCAGGTTCCGGGTATCGTTGAAGGCATCGAAGATACGGATGATGTCGATACCGTTGTCCACGCTCCGTTTGACGAATTCAGTCACTACATCATCTGCATAATGGTTGTAGCCCAGGATGTTCTGGCCACGGAGCAGCATCTGCAGTTTGGTCTTTTTCACATGTTTCCGGATGGTACGCAGCCGTTCCCAGGGATCTTCGTTCAGGAAACGCAGGCAGGAATCGAAAGTGGCGCCGCCCCAAGCTTCAAGGGCATAGAAACCGCAGTCATCCAAGGCTTCCAGTACGGGCAGCATATCGCTGGTGCGCATACGGGTGGCACAGAGGGACTGATGGCCATCTCTCAGAACCGTTTCCACGATTTTAACGGGGTTCGGATTGTTCATTGCTCAACCTCCTAATAGTTAAGAACAGCCTAATGGTTTTATACAATATCCATTATAACATACAACTGTTCCAGGTGGTAATACATTGTGTTTTATTCTAATTATTAGAATGTTCTTATTGCCCTTCCAGCTGGGCTCCCGTCCTCAGAGGCTGTACTGCCGGTACCAGGCCAGGTATTCCTGCTCCACCTCTCCAAAAGGCCGCACCCGGTAATCCACCGGCCGAAGCAGGGTCCCTTCCTGGTCCCGGTTTTCCGGGTGGTCCATGAGATGGTGGAGGTCGCTGTACATCAGGGCCCGGTCGATCTGTTCCACTTCTGCCGCCTCTTCCGGGGTGAACGGTCCCCCTAGGAACCGTTCCAGCACCGCCTGGAGCAGCCGGTCTTCCAACTCCCGGTATTTAGGCATGTTCACCTTATAGGGATGAGGCACGTCGGACAGGTAGCATTCTGTGGCATCGTGGAGCAAGGCTCCTAGGATCACCCGCCGGGAATCGCCCCGGGCCGCCGCCTCTTTGGCCGCCGCCAGACAGTGCTGGCCCACAGAGTAAAAGGTCTTCACATGGCCGTTGCCCCGACACAGCAGGCTCAGGGCATGGGCGATATCCTGGATCCGGATGGTTTCCGGTACCGGGTCCAGCGGGTCGAACTGGAGACCGGTGTAGGTGGTGATGGTTCCCCCACCGGCTTTGTTTCCCTCCCGGTCACGCTCCATGATGGACTCCCAGGAACCGGTCCCGGGCTGTCGCCACCTGGCGGATATGGTCCGCCACCGTGGTGCAGCAGCCCCCTACGGCCACCGCCCCGGCCTCCATATAATCCAGGGCATAATCGCCGAACTTCCGGTCCGTCCCCACTCCGTGCCAGGTCTTGGTCACCGGGTCATATTCTTCTCCGCTGTTGGGATAGACGAAAACAGGCCGATCAGAAGCGGCCTTCAGTTCCCCGATCAGGTTCACCAGATATTCCGGTTTGGTGCAGTTCACCCCCAGAGCCTCCACTTCCGGGAACTGGCGGATCACTTCTGCCGCCGCTTCCCGGAGAAGTGTCCCTTCGCAGATGTGGAGCCCGTCCCGGCAGGAAAAGCTCACCCAGAAGGCAGCCCCCAATTCTTTGGCAATGGACGCTTCCACCAGAGCTTCTTCCAGGGAGGGTTGGGTCTCGAACAGCAGCACATCCGCCCCGGCCTGCCACAGGAGTTCCGCCCGGCGCCGGTGGAACTCCTCCAGGTTGGCCCGGGATACGCCGTAATGGCCCCGGTATTCGGATCCGTCCGCCAGATAGGCGCCGTAAGGCCCTACTCCGGCCAGGCACAAGGGCCAGGCACGTCCGGCGGCCTTTCCTTCCTGGTCCCACCATTCCTGCCGGGCTTCCTGGAAAATGGTCACAGAGCGGGTGATCAGGTCTTCTGCCTCCTGTTCCGTAAAGCCGTTGGCCATGAGCCCCGGGATGGAAGCCTGATAGCTGCAGGTGATCCCTGCATCGGCTCCGGCCCGGAAATACTCCAGATGGACCTGTTTCACCAGTTCCGGCCGGTCGGCCAGCACCCGGGCGGTCCACAGGCTGTTGTTCAGATCGGCTCCCAGGTTCTCCAGGGCCGTGCCCATGGAGCCGTCAATGACCAGGATCTTGTCCTGGTCCAGGATATTCTTCAGTGTCTGTCTCATGGTATCTCTCCTTTTATTCGATATGCCTGCAGCAGGATCTCCGCCGGCCTTCTCTTCCCTCTTCACTGTCCCTCATCTTCCACTGTCCCGTAGGAGACCACGGGAGGATTCTCTCCCCGGGCTTTGGCCGGCAGGAACCGGAACCAGAAATCGTTGAACAGCCGGAAGATCTCCTTCTGCTGGGTGACGATGAACAGGATGGTGATCATCACATAGATGGCGGACAGGATGTCCGTCATGGCCCACAGGGCATCGGCCTGGGCATGGTAGAGCACCACACAGGGGATCATGTAGTAGAATATGTAGAGCCGGGTGCCGATCCGGTTCCTGTGGGTATCTCCGAAAGCGTAGTTGACGGATTTCTCACAGCTGTAATACATGCCGATGATGGTGGTCCAGGCAAAGACCGTAATGGCCAGGGCCAGGAACCAGGCCCCCGGTTCCCCGAAAGAGACCCGGAAAGCGGCAGTAGTGAGCCGGGCACTGTCCAGGCCGGGAAAATCCGTGTAGGCGTGGGTCAGGATCAGGGACAGGGCAGTGACGGAACACACCACGATGGTGTCCAGGAACACTTCTCCCCATCCCCAGGAGGCCTGGCGTACCGGATGGTCCGTCCGGGCCGAAGCATGGGCGATGATCCCGTAGCCAGTGCCCGCATCGTTGGAATAGAGGCCTCGGGCGATGCCGTAGCGCATGGCATCCTTCATGGTGGCCCCCGCAAAGCCCCCGGCGGCGGCCACCGGGCTGAAGGCGCTGCGGATGATCAGGGCCAGGGCCCCGGGCACCTCCTGCCAGTGTTGGAGCAAAATGGCCAGGCCCCCCAGGATGTAGAGCAGGGCCATGAAGGGCACCACCCGTTCCATCACCCGGGAGATCCGTTGGAGTCCCCCGAAGATGGTGGCAAAACAGGTGATTCCCAGGAAAGCCGCAGCGTACACCGGCGGGATCCCGAAGGCTTCCTTCAGGGCCCCCACCACCGATTCGGTCTGGACGCTGCAGGTCCAGGGCCCCAGGGTAAAGCAGGCCACGGACAGGAGCAGGGCCCCCCGTTTCCAGCCCAGGGCGTTTTTCATCACAAAGGACCGGTCGCACATGTATTCATCCATGGACTGGGAATACTTCACCCGGAACCGCTGGCCCAAAATAATCTCACAGGCCTTGGTGGACATGCCCAGACAGCCGGACACCCACATCCAGAACACCGCCCCGGGGCCCCCGGACACGATGGCCGTAGCCACCCCGCCGATGTTCCCCACTCCGATGGTGTTGGCCATGGCGGTGCAGGCGGCGGCAAATCCGGAGACCGTCCCTTTCCCTTCCCCTTTCTGGAACATCTTGCCGAAGGTGTTCCGGAAATGGAACCCCCAGTGGCGGAAATTGTAATAAAAGCGGAACCGAAGGCTCAGATACAGCCCCATGCCCACCAGGACCACCGTCATCGGTGTCCCCCACAATGCATCTGCAGCTCCCTGCAGAAAAATCAGCAGCAATCCCTTCAACTCCTTATGGAAAATGTATATCTTATCTTATCAGTTGGTTTGACGGGAGTCAATAAAAAGAGACTGCCGCCCATGCAGCAGTCCCTTTTGGGGGTCTCGAGTCTCGAGACCAGGGGCTGCACAGAACGTGCAGCCCCCTTCCCTCTTTATCCGACCATCCCGTCCAGCTCCACCAAGGTCCGGTATAGCACTTCCCCGCCCCGCTCCACGTCTTCTGGAGCCGTATATTCTTTGCCGCTGTGGCTGATGCCCAGGTGGCTGGGGATGAACAGCATCCCTACCGGAATCCGGTGGGCGATGGAATCCGCATCGTGGCCGGCGCCGCTGGGCATCACCTGCCAGGTGGCCCCCAAGCTGTCCGCCGCCCTTTCAAAGGCTTCCATCAGCAGGGGATCGCACAGGGCGCTGTCCTTGTGGATCAGCTGCCGGATGGTGAAACGGGCGTCCGGGATCCGTTCCACAGCAGCCCGGATTTCCCGGATCAATCCGTCAGTGTACTGCCGGTCCACATTGCGCATCTCAAAGGTGCAGGTGACCTTTCCAGGGACCACATTGGCCGCATTGGGCCGGCACTGGATTTTCCCGGCGGTGAACACCAGGCTGTGGCCGATCTTCCGGCAGGCCGCGTCTGCAAAGACAATGAGCTTAGCCATGGCCACCATGGCATCCTGCCGGTCCTCCATGGGAGTGGTACCCCCATGGTTGCTCTGGCCTTCCGCTGTCACCAGGTAGCGGACGATGTTGGAAATCCCGCTGACGATGCCTAACTGGATACCTTCCTTTTCCAGCCGGCCCCCCTGCTCGATGTGGGTCTCCAGGTAGCAGGCCGCATCGGAAAAGTCACGGCGGCAGGCCAGGATTTCTTCCACCGAATGACCGAAACCCTCCAGGGTCTCCCGGAGAAGGGGCTGGTCCGGATCCGTAAGCCCGGCCAGGGCCCGGCTGCCGAAAGTCCCCCCCAGGGGACTGGCTTCTTCCCCGTTGAAAGCGTACACCTCCACCGTGTGCCGCAGCTTCCGCCCTTCTTCCCGGAGCCGCTGGACACAGCCGATGGCCGCCGCCACCCCGTAGGCCCCGTCGAACAGGCCCCCGGATGGCACCGTATCCAGATGGGACCCCAGGAGGATGTGCTTTGCCCCCGGGTCCTTGCCGGGCAGCATGGCCCGCAGGTTCCCCGCCGCATCCCGGCTGGTGGTGAGCCCTGCCTGTTGGAGCAGCCCTTCCGCCGCCTCCAGGGCCTGGAAGAATTCCGGGCTGTACAGCCGGCGGGTGTAGGACCCATCCGGGTTCTTTCCAAAATGGGCAATGGTTTCCAGTATATCCATGATCCGTCCCATGGAAAGACCTCCTTCACGTATATTTCTTCCATTAAACCATAAATGGGGGAAATAGGAAAGGGGGTGTTGCGCGGGCAACACCCCCTTTTCACGCCCGCACCGGCCGGTATCGTTCCTGCCCAAGAACTTCCAGCATGAAGGCCATAGGATCCAGGTTCCCTTCCCGAAGCATCTGGAAGATCTGGGGACTGCATCCGGAAACCAGCACCGCTCCCTGCTGGTTCTGAGTCACCGGCTGCTGGCGGGTCCGGCTGTCCACATTCCAGAAAACCACCTGGGGCAGTCCGTATCCCTGGGCCCGGAATTTTTCCCGGGCCCACTGGAAGTTAGTCAGCTCCCCCCTGCTGCAGGCCGCATCGAATTCCATATCCGAAATCACATACAGCCTCCGGGGCAGCTCTTCCTGGGGCATCCGTTTCCGGACGGCTTCCCGGAGGATCAGATCGAACACCGCCTGGAGATCGGTGTTGGCCACTTCATTGAAAGACATGGTGTACCGGATCTTTTCGGCGATATCCCATCCCTTGATTTCCACCAGACGAGGATGTTCACTGAAAGTGATGAAACGATTCCGGAAGGGTCCTCGGTTCCGCTCAGCAAAATACACAGCCAGGGACTGGGCCACCGCTGCTGGCATGGGATGGGACCCGTTGTACATGGAACCGGATCCGTCCGCCACCACCAGTGCGTCCTCGCCCCGAGTGAAATCTTCCTGGGCCTTCCAGGTCACATCCAGGGACCGCCGCTGTTCTTCCGTAAGAGACTGGGCCGGCCGTCCCCAGTATCCATTGTTTTCCACCAAAGGAGCTACGATGTCATAGGGAGCCAGGGTACCGGTGTGGAGCTTCTTCTCTCCCTGTTCCACCTGGTCCAGGAAGGTTTGGTACCGTTCGCCGTCATTCCGCCAGAAAGCCGCCCTGTATTTGAACAGGGCTTTGGAAGGCTGCTGGTCATAGGCAAAGGTATAGTCCCGATTCCGGAGATGGTTCTCCAGGAGATGGATCTCCCGCCGCAGCCCGGTGAGACGCTGCCGGTACTCCCGTTCCGTCAGATGGAACTGCCGGGCCAGGTGGCGGGCCTTATTCACCGTACAGGTGCAGGAAGCATTCACCGAAGGCAGCCATTTGGCCAAAAGAGAAACCGGCAGGCCTTCTTTCACGGCTTTTTCGTCTGCTTCCAACTGCTGCCGGAAGAATGAAACCACCTGTTTTTCACAAGGGGTACCCAAAAGTTCCAGCAAATCATCATACCGGCCATAGTCCGGAACTAGGGACAGATTTTTCTCGACTGTTCCCGGGGCAAAAAGGGCCAGCCAATGGAAGATGATCCGGAACACCCGCCGTTCTCCCAAGCCTCCCCGGATATCCCGGGCAAAGAACAGGATTTTCAAGGCCAGGTCCCGGTTTTCCCCATAGGCCGCCTGGAACCGCCGGAGAATCTCCCTTTTGGTATTGTGGCGCAGGGCCCCGATCGAAGCAAACAGATCCAAGCACTGAGATCCTGTACTGGTATAAGTCAGGGCACCGTTTTCTGTACGGGTCCATTTGGTTCCTTCCTGCAGCAGTCCTGCCATGATGATTCTCCTTTCCATCCCTGCCAAGGTACCCTTCCACCTGTGGGGAACAGCTGCCGGAGCAGCTCTCCTCACCGGGCAGGATTTCGGCTTTCACAGCTTCTGAAATATAGAAAAACGCTGTAGGTACCTTTCAAGACACGTATTCCATAATGATCTTGGAAATGTTGGCTGTCCGTGTCTTCCAAAGCATCAAAGGTTTCGGGATCCCTCCCGCAGACACTTGCAAAAGTGCCCCATACCATTTTCATACTTGTTTTTGCTGTAGATGCTTTCGATGGCTCCATTTTACCCGGAAAGATGATTTCCATCATGGAAAAAAAGGTACGAACGATGTTCGCTACCGTTCGTACCTTTGCTGTCTCTCCAGCCGCTCTTTGATTTTCTGTACCAGTCCGGGAGGATCCACCACCTTCAGGAAAGGACCGAAGGCCAGGATCCGGATCAGCAGTTCTGTTTCATCCGGTTTGTAGTAAAAAAGGGTCAGACGGTAGTGGTCCTCATCCAGCTGCACAGTCTCCTTTTCCAGATCGGAAAAGTGCAGCAGCGCTCGTTCCAGGGCTTTCCGCCGATCCACCAGTTCCAGCACAGTCCGTGCTTTCCAGCGTTTTCGGTCCCGCTGGCAGGCTGAACCCGCCTCCTTCAGCTGGAGGTCCCGGAGGGAAGAGACCCGGAGGGTGTACAGGGTCCCCCGGTCAGAATGGGCCAGGAGACGGAACTTGTCATCCAAGCCGGAATATTCCAGTCCGTCCGGATGGACTTCCAGGGATTGGATCCCTTTCCGGCCCTGGAACTGGACCTGGATCTTCCGTTTCTCCCGGAGCGCCATCAGCAGCTGGCGGAAATGATCCCGATAGACCGGGTCCCCATAGGGATCCCCATCCTGATACCGGTCATAATAGACGAAGAAATCCCGGGAAAACAGCGGTTCCCCCAAAGGAAATGGCAGAACTGGCGGATGGAACAGCTGCATCCGGGGATCCTGGAGGACGGCAGCCAGCCAGCGTCTCTCCAGGATGGTCAGGGGACAGTCCGGGACACTGGCCAGGGGCGTCTTCCCCTCCCGGGTCAGAAGATGGCTTTCGGCCAGGATCCGGGGCAGTTCCAGGGTGCTTTCCCCGAAGGATCCGTCCTGGATCAATCCATAGAGCTTTTTCCGGGTCAGCGTTCCCCGGCAGGCTTCCCGGAGGACCTTTTCCAGCACCTGATAATACCGGCCGTAGATTTCGTGGAACAGCATGCTCACTCCTCCTCATACATGGCCCGGAGTCGGTCCAGGTCCCTCCAGAAACGCCGGGTCACCTGGGGATTAGAGCATTCCAGGCGCAGGATCCGGCCCATGAACGTGCGGAGCCAGGGCAGCATTTCCCGGGCATCGTACACATCGATGGAAAAGCGCCACACCGTGGAGCTTACCTGGATCACCTTTCCCTGCCGTTTTTCCCGCCGGAGCCGTTCAGGGATATAAGGCTCCTCCAGACCTGCATAGAGATCCAGTTCCACATGGTCCAGTCGGGATTTTTTCCCGGAGCCAGCTCCAATGCCCCACAGATACCGGACAAACTGCCGGCCTGATCGTTCCAGTTCCGCCCATTCCGGTTCCTGTCCGGCCTGTTCTGCTTTTTCCAATCGGTCCAACCGAAAGAACTGGGGTCGTTTCCCCTTTTCCCGGCCGGCCAGCAGATAGGTCCGTCCCGTGGCCGTGCTGCAGTAGGCTTTCAGAGGATATACTTCCTGGGTCTCCCCAGCTTTCCCGTCCTTTTTCCGGAATTCCAGCCGGACCTTCCGTTTGGCCTCATGGGCAGCGGCCAGCTGGTACAGGATCTCCTGATCCAGGGCTCCGGAAAGATAATGGTGCTTGAAAGAAAGGGAAGTGTCCTGCTCCGGGCACCGGTCCAGGAGATAGGCCCCTACGATACCCAGGGGCAGAGCCTCCGAGGCAAAACACAGGGCAGCGGCCCAGTCGGCCGGATCCCAGGGGGCATCTGCCAGTTTGTAATACAGGCTCTTCCCCACTTTCCGGCTGCAGAAGAGGCCCAGTGCCTCCCCTTCCTTCAGTTTGTTCCGGATGGTGGAAGCATCGGGCAGCGGACAGTCCGGGTCCACCTGGAGCAGAGCGGCACAGACCTGGTCCACCGCCTCTCCAAAGGAAAGTTCTCCCTGCCGGTGGAAAATGTCCAGCAGCAGGAAATGGAGAGCCGCATCCCAAGGTGTGAAGCTTTTGGCCCGGAAAGCCTCGTACAGAGGATTGTGCCGGACGGTCCGGCAGTCCACGGTCAGGAACACCACTTTCCCTTCCGGTTCCTGTCGGAAAGCCATGGCGTCCCGGAGCCAGCTTTCCACCCGGCGCCGTTCATTGTCGTAGCTCCGGAGGCTCTTCAGCCGGAAATCCCGCCGAGTATGGAAGCCCTGGACATAGAAATCCCGAAGCACGGAACGAGTGGTGTTGAAATCTTTGATCAGTTCCTGATAGGCCATGGTACGTTCTTACCTCCCTGTCCCTCTTCACTCTTGCCTCTCTGCTCTGCCCTGTTTCCGTTCCAGATCCTTCATCACCCACTGCCAGGCGCAAAAGCCGAAGATGCCGGCCACCAGCCAGGCCATAGGGTCGCAAGCGGCGGAGATGGCGTAACTGTGAGTCTCCATGCCCACCAGGGCAGTGAGCCCCCGGGCCATGAGCTCGAACACCCCGCACAGGGTGGGCGCCAGGGCGTACCCCACTCCCTGCATGGCATTCCGATAGATGAAGATCATGCTGAGGGGCAGATAGAACCACATGGCGATGTCCCCGTAGGTCTGGGCCCAGGGCAGCAGGGCCGCCGCATCCACGTCCCCGGAGAAGAAGAACCCTGTCAGGAAGGGCAGCAGGTAATGGAGTACCACCGCCGACAGCACCGAATACAGGACCATCATCTGGAGGGCTTTCTTCACTCCCTCCCGAATCCGTCCCAGGTCCCCTTTCCCGAAGTTCTGGCCCGCATAGGTAGCCATGGTCTGGCCCATGGACAGACACCCCTGGGTCAGCAGCATGGAGACCTTGGAGGCTGCCGTATAGGCCGCTGCTGCCGTGGACCCGAACAGGTTGATGGCCGCCTGGGCGATCATGATCCCAGAGGCAGTGATGGAGAATTGGAGGGCCATGGGCACCCCCATCCGCAGCTGTTCCCGGGTCTCATGGACGTACAGCTTCCAGTCTTCCCGCCAGGGCACCAGCACCGGCACCTTCTGCACAATATAGAGGATGCACAGCAGCACAGAGATCCCCTGGCTCACCACCGTAGCCAGGGCCGCCCCGGCCACCCCCATGCCGAATTGGATGATGCAGAGAAGATCCAGCCCCACATTGAGACAGGCGGAAAATACCAGGAAGAACAGCGGAGCCTTGCTGTTCCCCACGGACCGGAGGAACACGGATGCCATGTTGTAGAACACGTTGGTGAAGAGCCCCTGGAAGATGATGGTGATGTAGGTCCGGGCATCGTCCATGATGTCCGCGGGAGTGTTCAAAAGTTCCAGGAGCCAGGGCACAGCAGCGATGCTCAAAAGGGTCATGGCAGCGGACAGCAGCAGGGCCAGCAGTGTCCCGTTGGCCACGCTCCGCCGGACTCCCGCTTCATCTTTGGCCCCGAACCGCTGGGAGGTGAGGATGCCGAAGCCGGCAGTGATCCCCAAGGCAAAGCCCAGCACCAGGAACATCAGGGTGCCGGTAGAGCCCACCGCCGCCAGGGCCCCGGCTCCCACATACCGGCCCACAATGATCATGTCCGCCATGTTGTACAGCTGCTGGAACACATTGCCCACGAACATGGGGAACAAAAAATGGAGGATGATGGGAACGATGGGTCCCCGGGTCATATCTTTTTGCATCATTCACCTTCTTTCAGAAGAAAAGAGACTGTTGCCTTCGCAACAGCCTCTTTTAAGGTCTCGAGTCTCGAGTCTCGGGCCTCTGGACAGAACCTGCCCCTTTGGGTCAGTTTCTCTTGAATATACAGAACCAGGACTGTGCCGAATATAGAAACGAGTATCCTATCGTCAACGAATCAGGTTTTATATATTCATAAAATTTGCCTGCAAATTTTTCCTCCGGCCCGAGACTCACGACTCGAGACCCTAGACCGGATGCGGCTATGCCGCACCCTTTAGCACAATTTCGCGCCGGCTGGGATGTGGGGATCCAGCATCAGGAGATGGAGTTTCCGTTCTTCCCCTTCCATATGTTCCGCGCTGAGCAGCATCCCACAGGATTCGATGCCCATCATCTTCCGGGGCGGCAGGTTGACAATGGCCACGCAGGTCTTGCCGATCAGCTCTTCCGGATCGTAGTAGGCCTTTATCCCGCTGAGAATGGTCCTGTCGGTGCCGGTGCCGTCGTCCAGGGTGAACTGGAGCAGCTTCTTGCTCTTAGGCACGGCGAAGCAGTCCTTCACCTTCACCACCCGGAAATCGCAGTCCGCAAACTTGTCGAAGTCCACATAGTCGGTGAAGAGAGGTTCGATGGTCACGTTGGAGAAGTCGATCTTCTCCGGGGCCACCGTTTCAAAAACCGGTGCAGCCACAGCCGTTTCTGCAGCTGCAGGAGCAGCAGCGGCAGCAGGAGCAGCGGTCTTAGAGGCTTCGTTCTTCCCGCCGTCCAGGGGCTTCATGGTGGGGAACAGCAGCACGTCACGGATGGAGACGGCCCCGGTGAGGAACATCACCAAACGGTCGATGCCGATGCCCAGGCCCCCTGTGGGAGGCAGGCCGTGCATCAGGGCGTTGATGAAGTCTTCGTCCATCATACCTGCTTCGTCATCCCCGGCGTTCCGTTCTTCCACCTGTTTTTCGAACCGTTCCTTCTGGTCCAGGGGATCATTCAATTCGGTAAAGCCATTGCACAGTTCCCGGCCGAAGATATATCCTTCGAAACGGTCTGTGATTTCCGGATCCGCCGCACTGCTCTTTGCCAGGGGGGAGATTTCCTTGGGATGACCGGTGATGAAGATGGGCTGGATCAGGTTCTTTTCCACGAATTCATCGAAGAAGGCGTTGATGATCTTGCCCACGCCCCAGGCGGGTTCCACTGCCACGCTGGCTTCTTTGGCCATCTGCCGGGCCACTTCCACGTCCTTCACCCCGGTGAAGTCCTTGCCGCTGTATTTTTTCACAGCGTCGATCATGGTCATCCGGGGCCAGGGACCGGTCAAGTCGATCTCCGTGCCTTCATACTGGATTTTCAGGGTCCCCAGGACCTTTTCCGCACAGGTGGTGACGATCTTTTCCGTCAAGTCCATCATGGTGTTGAAGTCCCCGAAGGCTTCATAGCATTCCAGGGTGGTGAATTCCGGGTTGTGTTTGATGTCCATCCCTTCGTTCCGGAACACCCGGCCCAGTTCGTACACCCGTTCCAGGCCCCCTACCACCAGACGCTTCAGGTTCAGTTCCGTGGCGATCCGCAGGTACAGATCGATGTCCAGGGCATTATGATGGGTGATGAAGGGCCGTGCAGTGGCGCCCCCGGAGATGGTGTTCAGCACAGGTGTCTCCACTTCCAGGTAGCCCTGGTCATCCAGCACCTGCCGGATGCATTTGATAATCTGGGTCCGTTTCACGAATACGTCCCGGACTTCCGGGTTCACGATCAGGTCCACATACCGCTGGCGGTAGCGGATTTCCTTATCCTTCAGCCCGTGCCATTTTTCCGGCAGGGGTTTCAGGGCCTTGGAGAGGAATTCCAGTTTCTGGACCCGGATGGAAGGTTCCCCCATATGGGTCTTGAACACGGTACCTTCCACCCCCACGATATCCCCGATATCCAGCAGCTTCACCACGCTGTAGGCATCTTCGCCCATTTCGTCCTTCCGGACGTACAGCTGGATCTTGCCGGTCTTGTCCTGGAGATCCATGAAACAGGTCTTGCCGTGGCCACGGATGGCCAGGAGACGGCCAGCCACTTTCACCACAGTGCCTGCAGCTTCCATGGCTTCTACCTGGTCGTGGACCTCTTTGGTGTGGTGGGTCCACTGGTAGGCATGGCCGAAAGGCCGGATGCCCTTTTCTTCTAATTTATGCATCTTGTCCAGACGGACTTGCATCTGCTCACTGACGTCTTCGTCCGCCAGGGCTTCCTTCTCTACGTCCGGTTGGTTCTTCTTTTCGTCGGACATGAAATACCTCCTGCTCTGATTCCGGAATTATTTTGCGGCCTTGTCGGCGGTTTTCTTCTTGGCGCCAGGACGGCTGACGGCCACGATCTTATAATCCAGTTCACCGATGGGGGTGGTGACCTTCACCACAGCGCCCACCTTCTGGCCCAGGATGGCTTTGCCCACCGGAGATTCATTGGAAATCCGAGGCGGTTCGGCCATGGGGTCGGCTTCGGTGGTCCCTACTACGGTATATTCTTCCTGGTCATGGGTTTCCAGATCTTCGATTTTCACCTTGCAGCCCAGGGAAACCACGTTTTTGGTGATGTCCGTATCCTTGATGATCTTGGCATTGCGGATCATGTTTTCCAGGGTCAGGATCCGGCCTTCCACAAAGGCCTGTTCATTCTTGGCATCGTCATATTCGGAGTTTTCGCTGATGTCCCCGTAAGAAATGGCGACTTTCAGCCGTTCGGCAACCTGCTGCCGTTTTTCAGAACGGAGATAATCCAGTTCGTCTTCTAATTTTTTGAGACCTTCTTCGGTCAGGATTGTTTGCTCAGCCATCTTTCACGACTCCTTTATAGGCTTTTTGGCTACTGCCATATCTTGTAAATTATAGAGTTTTTCCCGGGGGTTGTCAATGGGAAGGGAGGTGCATGGGCATCCCCCTGTCTCGCGTCTCGAGCCAAATGAGAAATTTATAGGCAAATTTTTGAACGGGTAAAACCGGATTCTCTGACGATAAGATATTTGAGCCTATATCCGCCACGATTCTGGTCCTACACCTTCAAAAGGACCTGACTAAAGGGCAGGTCCTGTCCAGCGGCCCGAAACTCACGACTCGAGACTCGAGACCAAAGAAAGGCTGCTATATGCGCAGCAGCCCCGTCAGGGGCCAATGGCCGCCATCCCGGCCAGGACCGCCAGGAACACCAGATTGGCCAGGGTGAAGATTTTCAGATAATAGCCCTGGAGCCAGGGATACCGGCGGACGTAGAAGCCGTAGGAGATCAAGCTGGCCATGGAGGCGATCAGGGTCCCCAGGCCCCCGATGTCCGTACCCAGCACCAGGGCCCTGCCGTTATCTGTGAACCCAGACAGCAGCACTGCCGCCGGTACGTTGCTGATCACCTGGCTGGCCAAGAGGGCCGTGAGGAATTCCCGTCCCGCCAGGAACTGGACCAGCAGCTGCCGGAAGGCCGGGACCTGGCCCAGGTTCCCGATCAGCACGAAGAAGGCTACGAAGGTGGCCAGCAACTGGGCATCCACCCAACGGAACCACCGGGGCCGGTACAGCAGGATAGTCAATGTCACCACCCCCAGGGTGAGCCACCAGTCCGCCACCCGGGCCACGGTGAGGAGGCACAGGAGAAACAGGGCCCCCAAGACCCGTTCTTCTCTCACGGGCCGTGGTTTTCCCTCCGGGCCGACTTTTCCCGGTTCTCCTTTCTCCAAAGGACGGCAGGGGATCCACAGGACCACCCCCAGCACCAGCAGGACCAGGGAGGCCAGGGTGTAGGGCAGCAGCAGGTCCAGGAATCCCCCCAGGTCCATATGGTACCGGAAGTACAGGTACAGGTTCTGAGGGTTCCCCACCGGGGTCACCATGCTCCCCAAGTTAGCGGCCAGGGTCTGGAGGACGATGACCTTAGCCGCCTGTTTTTCCGTCACCTGTCCTTCCAGGGACAGCAGGGCAAAAGGGACGAAGGTAAGCAGAGCCACATCGTTGGTGACCCACATGCTGCCGAAGAAGCAGGCAAAGACCAGCACCGCCCCCAGCTGCCGGATGTCCTGGAGACGGCCCAGGAGCCGGTCCAGGAGACAGTCAAAAAAGCCCGTATCCCGCAGGCCACCGATCACCCCCATCAGGCAGAACAGGACGGCCAGTACCGGGAGATTCAAGGACTCCAGAAGGGCCCCAGAAGGAGGCACCGCCAGAAAAGACAGCAAAGCTCCCACAGAAGCCAGGAAAAGGACGGGATTGGAGCAGAGGAAATGGAACAAGGATGGCATGGGAAACTCCTTTTTTCGTGAAAAGAGAGGGTGCTGCACGTTCTGCGCAGCACCCCCTTTTTATCCTTACAGCAGCCCCTTCACCGCTGCCAGCACGCCGTCGAAGTCGATGGCGTGGGTCACTTCGGGGACGTATTCCACGTAGGTCACCTTGTCGTTTTTGTCCACAACCACCACGCCACGGGCTTCCAGCCGCAGGCCATCCATGAGGAAGCCATAGTTCTTCCCGAAATCAGCGTCCCGGTGATCGGACAGAGTCACCACGTTTTCCACACCGGCGGCACCGCACCACCGGGCCTGGGCAAAGGGCAGGTCCATGGAAACGGTCAGCACCACCACTTCAGGGGACAAGCCGGTCACGTCCTTATTGAACCAGCGGGTCTGGGCATCGCACACCCCGGTATCCAGGGAGGGCACCACGGAGATCACCTTGATCTTCCCTTCATAATCTTTCAGGGTCTTTTCCCCCAGTTTGTTGTCCAGCAGTTTGAAAGCAGGAGCCTGCTGCCCCACTTTCACTTCCGGCCCCACCAGGGCCACAGGATTGCCGGCAAAAGTCACAGTCCGTTTTTCCATTGTATATTCCTCCTCATTTCGTACGGATAAAGTCTTGTTGATAGGTATAGTATAACATTTTAATAATTATTCGTAAATAGGATTTTTGCGCAAAAATAGGGCGGCATTGCACGTTCTGTGCAATATCCCGGTCTCGAGTCTCGAGTCTCGATCCGAACGAAAAATTTGCAGGCAAATTTTAGAATATATAAAATCAGTTTCGACAACGATAAGGGAATCGTTTCTTTATCCAGTACGGTTCTGGTTCTGTACTTTCAATAGAACCTGGCCGCAGGACGGGTTCTTTCCAACGGCCCGAGACTCACGACTCGAGACTTGAGACCACAAAAAGGGGTTGTTGCACGTTACGTGCAACAACCCCTTTACCGCCTTGCGGCTTATCCTCACATCATCCCCGGCATCCCAGCGCCCATGGCAGGAGCAGCTGCGGCGCCCTTTTCAGCCGGTTTGTCGGCTACGACGGCTTCCGTGGTCAGGATCATGGAAGCGATGGAAGCGGCGTTCTGGAGAGCAGAACGGGTCACTTTGCAGGGATCCACGATACCAGCTTTGATCATGTCCACATATTCTTCGGTAGCAGCGTTGAAGCCGGTGCCTTTGGCAGCCTTCTTCACAGCTTCCACGATGACAGCGCCTTCCAGGCCGGCGTTGTTGGCGATTTGCCGTACCGGTGCTTCGATGGCCCGTCTCACAATATCGATACCAGTCTTTTCGTCCCCGTCAGCCTTAGCTTCCAGTTCGTCCAGTACCGGCTGTACCTGCAACAGGGCAGTGCCGCCGCCAGCTACGATACCTTCTGCCACAGCCGCACGGGTGGCGTTCAAGGCATCTTCGATACGCAGTTTCTTATCTTTCAGTTCGGTTTCGGTAGCAGCACCTACTTTGATGACAGCTACGCCGCCGGACAGTTTAGCCAGGCGTTCCTGGAGTTTTTCTTTGTCGAACTGAGAAGTGGTTTCAGGGATCTGGGCCCGGATGGAAGCAATCCGATCAGCCACAGCCTGTTTGTCACCGCCGCCGTCCACGATAGTGGTCAGGTCTTTGGTCACCCGTACCTGGCCGGCAGTACCCAGGTCAGCCAGGGTAGCGCTATCCAGTTTCCGGCCCACTTCTTCACTGATCACGGTAGCGCCGGTCAGAGTGGCGATATCCTGCAGCATGGCCTTCCGGCGATCACCGAAGCCAGGAGCCTTCACAGCCACAGCCTTGAAAGTGCCACGCAGACGGTTCACCACCAGGGTAGCCAGGGCTTCGCCTTCCACGTCTTCCGCGATGATCAACAGTTCACGGCCCTGTTGTACCACTTTTTCCAGCACAGGCATAATGTCATTGATCAGGGTGATCTTCCGGTCCGTAATGAATACGTACGGATTGCTCATGACGGCTTCCATCTTATCCGGATCCGTTACCATGTAGGGGGAGATGTACCCACGGTCGAACTGCATGCCTTTCACAGTTTCCAGGGAAGTATCCATGGTCTTGGATTCTTCTACGGTGATGACGCCGTCGTTGCCGACTTTTTCCATAGCGTCAGCGATCAGGCCGCCGATTTCTTCATCCCCAGCAGAAATGGAAGCAACCTGTGCCTTTTCTTCCTTGGTGCTGACGGTCTTGGCGCTCTTCTGGAGTTCGTCCACCAGGGCATCCGTAGCTTTCTTGATCCCTTTCTTCAGGACCATGGGGTTGGCACCGGCTACCACGTTCTTCATCCCTTCATGAACGATGGACTGAGCCAGGACCGTAGCAGTGGTGGTGCCGTCGCCGGCGATATCGTTGGTCTTGGTGGCTACTTCACGGACCAGGGCAGCGCCCATGTTTTCGAACGGATCTTCCAGTTCGATGTCCTTGGCGATGGTCACACCATCATTGGTGATGGTAGGAGAACCGAATTTCTTTTCCAGGACCACATTGCGGCCTTTGGGCCCCAGAGTTACCTTTACGGCATCAGCCAGGGCATTGACACCGCGTTCCAGGCCGCGGCGAGCGTCTTCATCAAATTTAATCAGTTTAGCCATTCTAATCGACTCCTTAATTCCAGATAATATACGGTGTGGTATTCTCTACCAAAAACGGGACGGAAGAAAGCTTTCAGTCTTCTACAACAGCCAGGATATCGCTGTCTCTCAGGATGATGTAATCTTTCCCATCCAGGGTCACATCACTGCCGGAGTATTTGGCGAACACAACTACATCCCCTGCCTTCACTTCGGAAGGGACCCGGGTGCCGTTATCTAGCAGACGGCCGGTACCTACAGCAACGACCTTCCCCGTCTGGGGTTTGTCCTTATGGGCCGTATCCGGCAGGTAAATCCCGCTGCTGGTCTTTTCTTCTTGCACAATCGGTTCAACTACAACATGGTCATCCAAAGGTTTTAACATTTTACGTATCCCCTTTCATTCTATGAGCAATGGGTTATTTTTGTTTTTATTAGCACTCATTTCACTGGAGTGCTAACTACAGTATCTATAATAGCATGTTTCCAAAAAAAATCAAGCCTTTTGACTATTTTTTGTCAAAAGGCCTGAAAACTTTTTTCTGTAAGGTCCGAATCACCCGGTCATAACTGTCCGGATCATGGGGCCAGAGGCACCGGCTGCAGTCCTTGTTCCCATCTGCCATAGGTGTGAAATCTCCGCCGCAGTCCGGGACCAGGTACAGGGGACAGAAACAGAAGAGGCAGCTGAACCGATCCGGGTCCGCCCCTTTGTGACAGGGAAAGAATTCACACTGCCGGTGGGCAAAGGACTTGTACCGGCTGCTCATGGTTCCCTGAGTTCCTGGTATGCCCGGGCCAAGTTCCCGAATTCTTCCATGGTCAGGGATTCTCCCCTGCGCTTCCCGTCGATACCCGCCGCCTCCAGCAGCTTCTGCACCTGGTCACTGGAGATCCCCAGGGTCTTCAGGCAGTTGTTGAGCATTTTCCGCCGTTGGCAAAAGGCCGCCTTCACCACCTGGAAGAACAGTTTTGCAGGTACGTCCACCGCTGGGTGTTCCCGTTTGTCGCAGACCACCACCATGGAATCCACCTTGGGAGCGGGCATGAAATCCCGGGCGGGCACCGGGATGGCCAGCCGGGGCTGGGAATAATACTGGAGGGCCAGAGAGAGGGGACCGTAGTCCTTCCCCCCCGGGGAAGCAATCATCCGCTCTGCTACTTCCTTCTGGACCATCACCACCAGCCGCTGGAGAGGCAGATCCTCTTCCAAGAGGGCAAAGATGATGGGAGTGGTGATGTAGTAGGGCAGGTTGGCGGCCACGGTGAAGGGCCGGTGTTCCGTCACTTCCCCCAGGTCCACCTTCAGCACGTCCCCAGGGACGATTTCCACATTGTCATACCCTTCCAGGGTCTTGGCCAGCACCGGCAACAAGGTCCGGTCGATCTCCACGCTCTTCACCTGGGCGCCAGTTTCCGCCAGGGCCTGGGTTAGGGTGCCGATCCCCGGGCCAATTTCCAGCACCAGGTCCCCAGACCCCACCTGAGCTTCCCGGGCGATGCCCCGGACCACCTGCTCATTGATGAGGAAATTCTGGCCGAATTTTTTCTTGGCCCGGAGGCCGAACGTATCAAGGATGTACCGGGTCACGTCCCGGCTGGCGATCACTGGATGCAGCATACCTTATTTCCCTTCCCTGTGGATCTCTGCCAGAGCGGCCTGGAATTCCTCCCGGGTCACTCCGTAATTGTTCAGCCGGGTCACCATCTGTTTGGCATTGCCGTAGCCGATGCCCAAAATGGCTCCCAGCCTGTCCCGCCGGGCCACCGCTTCCGGGGACCCGGACAGCCCGGAAACAAATAAGTCCCGAGAGGAAAATTCCTTTCGGGGCTCCATTTCCTGGAAACGGACCTTGGACAGGGCTTTCCGGATGGCCTCGGGCTGGGCCTGTTCGATGCCCACGTCATGATGGGCCAGGGCCTCCGCCTTGGGCACAAAAGCCTGTCCGGCCCGGGGAAAGCGCTCCGTCAAGAACTTGCGGATCCTCTCCCCTGCACCGTCGGGATCGGTCATGATGATGATCCCCCGTTTCCTGTAGGCTGCTTCAATCAGGGCCAGGGTATGGGGCGCCAGGGTGAACCCGCCGGTCTCGATGGTTTCAGCATCCACTGCCTTCTTCACCGCCACGGTATCCATCTTGCCTTCTACTACCAGCACTTCTTTCAGCACGATTTTCTCCTGTCTGTCATTCCAAGAAATAAATGGTCACGTCCCGCCGACCCCAGGAAATGGCATCCCCATAGTCTTCCATATAAAGATCGATAGTATTGCCATTGATGGCGCCACCGCAGTCCGCTGCCACCGCAAAGCCGTAGCCAGGGATATACATCCGGGTCCCGTAGGGGATCACATCCGGATCCACGGCCACCACCCCATGATAGGGGACCACGCCCGTAGAAGTAAGCCCTGTGCCGCTGCCTTCTGCCAGGGTATAGGCGGATGCTTCCACCGTCCTGGCAGAGCGGTAACGGACGAAACCACGGGAGGTTTCGATCATATTCAGGTTGTTCCCCGTACCTACTTCCACGATCTCCGAAACAGGCTCCGTGACGACCTCCGTATGGAGTTCCTGTCTCACAGTCTCACTGCCCACTTTTACTTCCCGGTAGGTGACTTTCTCTACCCCGTTTTGGCCGGCAGAGATCACATTCTGTCTGCCCCGGGGCAGGTTGTCATTGTTCCGCATTTCCACTTCATAGGGGATCTCCCGGGTTTCCGTGGCCAGCTTGTTGGTGGGAGAAATGATATGGATGGTCATATCGGGGGTCACTTCCGTGTCCAGCCCGGGATAGACTTGGAATCCACTGTAATCCACTCCCACAGCATTCAATACGTCTCGCACAGTTTTGCGTCCGATGGTATATTCGGTGGTCCTTCCAGCCTTCCACACCTTCACAGGCATGGCCCGCACCACTTCGATGGTGGCACCGTCACTGAATCTATCATCGCCGAGGACATCATAGCCGTCAGCTTTCTGAAGAACGACACCGGCTTCTTCCAGGGCACCCTGGACCGTCAGGGCTCTGGTTTTCAGGTTGATCGTCTGTCCGTCCACTTTAATGCTTACGGTCTTCGGCTGGGATGCAAAGCCCAGGAAGTTCACGCTGGCAGCCAGCAGCAGAGAAACGACGATCCACTTATAGGGACGCTTAAAAGGTTGTGATTTTCGCAAAGTTTCGCCTCCTTAAAGTGCTTGCATCATACCATAAGGAGGCGTTTCCTGTCAAAAATAAATTAGTACCAGATACTAATTCTAAACATTTTATACGGACAAAATTGTGAAGTTTTTGTAGACTATACACCTGTTTTACGCGGTTTTGACCCGGAAAAACAGCTTTTTCGCATTATTTGTTGAACTTTCCATGATTTTTTCCGGCGTGGTACCCCTAAGTTCCGCCGCCCGTTCCGCCACAATGGCCGTATAGAGAGGATTGTTCCGCTTGCCCCGGTAGGGTACCGGCGCCATATAGGGGGAATCGGTCTCGAAGAGGATCCGGTCTTCTGGCACCTGGGCCAGGATGGCCCGCACCCCCCGGTCGTTCTTGAAGGTACTGGTGCCCCCGAACCCCAGGTACCAGCCCAAGGACAGGGCTTCTTCCGCCATGGCCCAGTCCCCGGAAAAGCAGTGGAGCACCCCCCGGACCCCTTTCCCTTCTTCCCGGATGATCCGGAGCACGTCCTCATGGGACTCCCGGTCGTGGATGATCACCGGCAGGCCGGTCTTCCGAGCCAGGTCAAGCTGGCGGATCAAAAATTCCTGCTGCCGGTCATGGGGCGAGTGTTCATCATTGTAGTAATCCAGGCCGATTTCTCCAATGGCCACCACCCTGGAATCGGCGCACCAGGCTTCGATCTGGTCCAGGTCCTCCAGGCTGCTGTGGCTGATCTCTTCCGGATGGATCCCCACCGCCGCCCACACAAAGGGGTACTGGTGGGCCAGGCTGAGGGCCATTTTTGAGCTGGGAATATCACAGCCGGGATCGATGATCCCGGCCATGGTCTCTCCGATTGCCCGGAGCAGCGCTTCCCTATCAGCGTCGAAATTCTCCACATCCAGATGGGCATGGGTATCGAACAAAGGAAGTCTTTTCATATTATTTCACCTTGCTGCCGGAGGCGATCCCCGGCACTTCCGCCAGTTTCAGGTTCCCTTGCCCGTCGGAGGCGGCCAAGAGCATCCCCTTGGATTCCACCCCCCGGAGCTTGGCCGGCTTCAGGTTAGCGATGACGATCACGTTCTTGCCGGTGAGTTCCTCTTCCTTATAGTAGGGAGCGATGCCGGACACGATAGTGCGGGTCTCATCCCCCACCTGCACCTGGATCTTCAGCAGCTTGTCCGCGTTGGGCATCTTTTCCGCGCTGAGGATGGTGCCCACCCGCAGGTCCAGCTTGCCGAAATCTTCAATGGTGCACTGGTCCGGGGTCACCACGCCGGCGGTTTTTTTGTCAGCTTTCTTTTCCTTTTTGGCCGGTTTGGCTTCCTTTTTGGCTTCTGCCGGCTTGTCTTCCTCTTCTTCCTCGATCCGGGGGAAGATGGGCTGGCCCTTGGCCACTTTGGTGCCGTCGGGGAAATTGCCCCAAGCCACCTCGTTCAGGTCGAACTGTTCCGGTACGATGAGGCCCAGCTGTTCAAAGATCTTGGGAGCGGTGAAGGGCATCATGGAGGAAATCAGGATGGCGATGTTCCGGACCGCATCGGCCAGGTTGTACATCACCGCTTCCAGCCGTTTGGCCTGGGCCGGATCCTTGGCCAGGATCCAGGGAGTAGTTTCGTCGATGTACTTGTTGGCGGCGCCCACATAGGCCCAGATAGCCTTGATCCCATCGTTCAGGGCATATTTGTCCATGGCAGCCCGGTAGTTCTGCAGGGTTTCTGCGGCCAGGCTGCGGAATTTCTCATCGGTTGCATTGTCCACCACCGTCTTGTGGACGATGCCCCCATGGTATTTGTCGATCATGGAAACGGTCCGGTACTGGAGATTCCCCAGGTCGTTGGCCAAATCGGAGTTGAACCGCTTGATCAGGCCCTTCCGAGAGTAATTCCCGTCACTACCCAGGTTGATTTCCCGGAGCAGGAAATAGCGGACGGCGTCAGCCCCGAATTCCTGGATGGGCTGCACCGGATCCACCACATTGCCCTTGGATTTGGACATCTTGTCCCCGTCCACCACCAGCCAGCCGTGGCCGTATACTTCTTTGGGCAGGTCGAAGCCCATGGCCATCAGCATAGCCGGCCAGATGATGGTATGGAACCGGACGATTTCCTTCCCCACCAGGTGCAGGTCCGCCGGCCAGAACCGGTTGAACTTGTCCATATCCTGGCCGAAGCCGATGCCGGTGAAATAGGCCAAAAGGGCATCGAACCACACATACACCACGTGTTTGGGATCAAAAGGCACCTGGATGCCCCAGTCGAAGCTGCTCCGGCTGATGCACAGGTCTTCCAACCCCTGTTTGATGAAGTTGATCATTTCATTCCGGCGGGATACGGGTTGGATGAAATCCGGATGGGTCTCGATGTATTCCAGGATCCGGTCCGCATATTTGGACATCCGGAAGAAATAGCTGCTTTCCTTCATCTTTTCCACAGGACGGCCGCAGTCCGGGCACACGCCCCCGGCTTCCTCCACCTGGTGTTCGGTCCAGAAGGATTCGCAGGGCACGCAGTACAGGCCTTCATAGTCCTTTTTGTAGATGTCCCCCTGTTCCCAGACTTTCTGGAGCAGGGTCTGGACGGTCTTTTCGTGTTCCGGGCTGGAAGTGCGGACGAAGGAGGTATAGCTGACCCCCAGCATCTCCCACAGTTTCTTGAAGTCCGCCACGATCTTGTCGGTGTATTCGATGGGCTTCACCCCGAAGGATTCCGCTTTCCGCTGGATCTTCAGGCCGTGTTCGTCGCTGCCGGTGATGAACTGGACATCAAAGCCGTTGGCCCGTTTGTACCGGGCGATGGTGTCGGCGATGGTGGTGCAGTAGGCATGTCCGATATGCAGGTCGGCGCTGGGATAGTAAATGGGCGTCGTAATATAAAAAGCAGGTTTCGTCATGGTCATTCCCCTTTAACAAAAAATAATTCACTGACTATCTATGATATCACAAAAAAGCCAGAGATGCACGGAAAAAGGGGGTGTTGCACGTTCGGTGCAATACCCCCTTTTTCACCACAACCCCAGCACCTTCTGCAGGGCCAGGCTCACTGCCGTGATCCCGATCCAGCAGCAGCCTCCCAGCAGGATGGGTTTGCCGCCAGTACGGATCAGCTTCACGATATTGCTGTTCAGTCCGATGGCGGCCATAGCCATGACGATCAGGAACTTGCTCAGTGTCTTCAAAGGCGCAAAGACACCGGCGCTCACGCCCATCTGGAGGGCCAGGGTGGTCACCAGGGAAGCCAGGATGAAATACAGCACAAAGACCGGGACGGCTTTCTTCACCTGGAATTTTTGGCCCGCTGCTGTACCTTTCTTTCCATAATACACAGACAGGCCCAAGGTGATGGGGATGATGGCCAAGGTCCGGGTCAGTTTCACCGTCACCGCTTTATCCAGCGTAGCTGTACCCAGGTTCCACATGCTGTCCCAGGTAGCAGCGGCTGCCGTCACGGAAGAAGTATCATTGACCGCCGTCCCAGCAAAGATCCCGAAGCCTTCCCCGCTGACGGTGCTGAACCCCAGGGCCGTCCCCAAGAGGGGAAACAGGATGGCAGCCAGTACGTTGAAGAAAAAGATCACGGAAATGGCCTGGGCCACTTCTTCATCGTCCGCCTGGATGGCCGGAGCAGCCGCTGCGATAGCGGATCCTCCGCAGATGGAAGACCCTACGCCCACCAAAGTGGAAATCTTCGTAGGGATCACCAGGAGACGGTGCAGTACATAGGAAAGCACCAGAGAAGTGGTGATGGTGGAAAGGATGATGGGCAGTGACTGCTTTCCCGTGGCAGCCACTGCGTGGAGGTCCAGTCCGAAGCCCAGGAACACCACCGCAGCCTGGAGCACCACTTTGCTGGTCCACTGGATCCCCGGCCCGGCAGCTCCTTTTTCCTTCCAGAACAGGGTGATGACCATCCCCATCAGGATGGCGATGACGGCACCCCCGATCACCGGGAACAATTTTCCGAAGAACCAGGCCGGCACCGCAATGGCCAGGCAGGCCAGGATTCCTTTTCCTCTTTGATACATGGCAGATTTCCCCTTTCATCATTTGGTCGCTTCCTGTATTATAAAGAAATCGGTCAAAAAGATGAAATTATGGTTTATAATGGAATAATAAAATATCGTTATGGAGGAAATGATGGATACCCAGCTACGTACCTTTCTCTGTGTCTGCCAGACCATGAACTTCACCCAGGCCGCCCGGCAGCTCTTCCTGACCCAGCCAGCCGTCTCCCAGCACATCCATGCCCTGGAAAAACGCTACGGCCTGCCCCTGTTCACCCATCAGGGCAAAACCCTGGCCCTGACCCCCGCCGGAAAGACCCTGGCCGCCTATGCCCGGCTCCTGCAGAATGACGAGACCCTGCTGGCCCGGAAGATGGAAGCTTGTCAGAAAGGGATCCGCCGAGTCACTTTCGGCGTCACCATGACCATCGGAGAATACGGCATCGCCCAGCCGGCAGCCTGTTACCTGAAGGCCCATCCGGATGTGGAACTGACCCTTATTTTCGGGAATACCCAGGATCTGCTCCACCGTCTAGACCAGGGGGAACTGGATTTCGCCCTGATAGAAGGCTATTATCCCCCGGGTTCCTATGACCATCTCCTTTTCCGGCTGGAACCTTTTGTCCCAGTGGCTGCAGCTTCCCACGCTTTCGTCCGGGAACCGGAACTCTGCCGGGATCTTCTGGGAGAACGGCTGCTGGTGCGGGAACCGGGCTCCGGGACCCGGAACATCCTGGAGCGGAACCTGGCTCTCCAGGGTCTTACCCTGGACCAGTTTGCCCACCGGATCCAGATTGGGAACATGCACGCCCTGATCCAGCTGCTGGAAGAAGACTGCGGGATCACCTTCCTGTATCGGATCGCTGTAGAAAAAGAAATCGCAGACGGACGGATCCGCCTGCTTCCTTTGAAAGATTTTTCCATGGTGCATCCCTTCGATTTCATCTGGCCCAAAGACAGCATCTTTGCGCCAGAGTTCCAAGAAATCTGCCGGGAGCTGAAGGGGTGAAAAAGGGCAGCAAAAGCTGGCTTCCTTTGGCCTATGACGTATGACAGGGCTATTGCTCATGCAACAGCCCCTTTATCATTCCCTCACCAATCGATTGTACAATTCCCGTTTAGGTACTTTATACGCCTTGGCCACCTGGGCCAGGGCTTCTTTTTTGTCCATACCCTCTTCCAGCAGGGCTTTCACCGCATCCAGGGGATCCCCTTGGGGCTCCTGTTTTTCCACTTTTCCCTGTTCCACCACCAGGACGAATTCCCCCCGGGGCATTTTTTCCAGCAGGTGCTGCCGGCAGGTGGAAATGGTCCCTCGGAAGAATTCTTCATGGAGCTTGGTCAGCTCCCGGCCCAGGGTCATCTTCCGATCCCCCCACACTTCTTCCATGTCCTGGAGCACGTCCAGGATCCGATGGGGCGCTTCGTAGAGGACCAGTGTGGCCGGGATGTCCTTCCATTCTTCCAGTTTTTCCTTCCGGTTCTTCCGGCTCTTGGGCAGGAAGGCTCCAAAGAAGAAGGGCGTGCTGGGAAGGCCCGAAGCCACCAGGGCTGTGAGACAGGCATTGGCCCCTGGTACCGGCACCACCGGGAAACCGGCGGCGATGGCCTGTTGGGCGATCAATTCCCCTGGGTCCGAGATCCCCGGAAATCCCGCATCCGTCACAAGGGCGATGTTTTTCCCTGCGGCCAGGGCCTCCAGCAGCACCGGTCCCTGTTTTTCCTTATTGTGTTCATGGTAGCTGAGCAGCTGGCCGTGGATCCCGAAATGGGTCAGCAGCTGCCGGGTGTGCCGGGTATCTTCGGCCGCGATCAGGTCCGCTTCCTGGAGCACCCGCACCGCCCGGGGCGTCATATCTTCCAGGTTCCCGATAGGCGTAGCGCACAGATACAGGGTCCCTTTTTCATTTTCCATGGGCTGTATCCCCTTTCAACGCATAATATTTCAATGTCTGCCGGCTGAAGGAGCCGTCTTTTTCGTACATACACAGAGGCGGCAGCACCTCCAGTCCCGGCTTCCCTCCTTTGACGAATTCCGCCAGGAAGATCCAGGCCGGCCGGTCCACATAGGCGTGGACCCATTGGAGCCGTTTCAGTTCCAGATGGTATTGGAGCCCCAGTTTCACCGCATCGGTGAACCGCTCCGGCAGCTGGACCAGAGCGAACCGGCCCCGGGTCTTCAGGGCAAAAGAGGCGGCAGCAAAGAAATCTTCCAAGGAGGTCCCCACTTCATGGCAGGCTGCCTGTCCGATCTGCCGTTTCCTTCCTCCGATCCGATAGGGCGGATTGGCAGCTACCAAATCCATGGCATCACAGGGCAGTGCCTGTCGATAGTCCCGCAGGTCTGCCACACGGGCTTCCACCCGTCCTTCCAATCCATTGTCCCGGATGCTCCGCCGGAACAGGTCCACCACATGGGGGTTGATATCCACTCCCAGGACCTGTTCCGCCCCCCTGTTGGCCAAAAGAAGGCTCACTGCCCCGGTCCCACAGCCCAGTTCCAGTACGCAGGCCTTCCGTACCAAATGGGGGAAAGCGGCCAGGAACACCGCATCTGTGGTGAAACAGAATTCCCGGGAATCCTGCCAGATCTTCGTGACCCCATCCGGCAGGCAATCCAGCCGTTCCGTTCCTTCCATTATTTCTCCGTCCGGGCGGATTCCACGATTTCATCCCAGGAAACCACCACCCGGTTCCCAGGGGACAATTCCACAGTCACCGTCTGTTCCCGCCGGCTGATGTTCATAACCATCCCTTCTCCGCTGGGAGTCACCACTTTCATGCCAGGACGGGGCACCAAGTTCTGTTCCTTTTTCTTTTCCCGTTTCTTGCAGCATTTGCCGCAATACAGGTCGCTTTCGTATTTCAGGCAGCACAGGAGCCGTCCGCAGATCCCCGAAATCTTGGTGGGATTCAGGGACAGGTTCTGTTCCTTGGCCATTTTGATGGAAACCGGCTCGAAATCCCCCAGGAAAGTGGCACAGCACAGGGGCCGTCCACAGCACCCGATGCCCCCCAGCATCTTGGCTTCATCCCGCACCCCGATCTGCCGCAGTTCGATCCGGGTACGGAAGACAGCTGCCAGGTCCTTCACCAGTTCCCGGAAATCGATCCGTCCGTCCGCCGTGAAGTAGAAGATGATCTTTCCTACATCAAAGGTATATTCCACATTCACCAGATGCATATCCAGCTTCCGGGCGGCGATTTTCTTTTCGCAGATGGCAAAAGCCTCTTTTTCCTTCCGGTGGTTCTCTTCCACCTTCCGGGCATCGGCCTCCGTGGCCTTGCGGATCACGGTCTTCAGGGGGGAGACGATTTTCCCCTCCTCCACTTCCTGCCGGGGGATCACCACTTCCCCGTATTCGATGCCCCGGGCCGTTTCCACGATGGCATGGTCGCCCTTAGCCAAATCGTACTCCCCGGGAGAGAAATAATAGATTTTTCCAGCTCGCTTGAACCGGATTCCAACGATGGTAACCAATTTCATATCTCCTTATCCAGTTGATGGATTCCCAAAAATAAAGCTTCTATCGCCATCCGGCAGACCACAAAAGAATAGATGGCCCGCCGGCATTTTTCTGTTTCTTCCATAGCCTGCCGGAGCTTTTTTTCCGTCCAGTCGGCGAAGCAGAGACCCAGCCGGGACCGCAGGTCTTCATTGTACAGAGGCTGGGGCAGCCGTTTCTGGAGGATCAGCCCATCCCGCAGCAGCAGGAAGAGCAGTTCCATCATCACCAGGCCTTCCTGCCGTTGATTCCGGTTGAGCCAGGGCAGCCCGGCGGTATAGACCAGGAAATCATCCCGGCCGGAATTTTCCAAAAGGTCCAGGATTTCTTCCCGCAACTCCAGGGCATCCAGCCGGAACCAAGCCAGGGCTTTCCCCGCCGACCCGCCTGCCAGATGGGCCAGCACCGGCAGTTCCCGCCGCCATTTAGCTTCCACCTGGGAAAGATCCACTTCGGTCAGGCTTTCCGGCCGATCCTTTTCCCCCAACTGGATGGAGGCCAGCACCTGTTCCGTTTCCCTCTCAGTCAGGGGATCGAACCGCAGGCCGATGACTCGGGACCGGATGGTGGGCAGCAGCTGTTCGGCCTGATCGGCCACCAGGAGGAACAACCAGTAATCCGGAGGTTCCTCCAGGAGCTTTAGCAGGCTGTTCTGGGCTTCTTCCCGGAGGGTGTGAGCCTCGTCGATGAGACAGACCTTATAGGGGGACAGCACCGGCCCGAAAGCGGCTTTGGCAATCAGTTCGTGGATGGCGTCCACCCCGATGGTCCGGCTTTTCCCGCCAGGTCTCACTTCGATAAAATCCGGATGGCTGTCATTTTCCATAGCCCGGCAGCTCCGGCAGGCACAGGGCACCAGGGGATTTTCCAGGCACAGGAAGCTCTGGGCAAAGGCCCGGGCCATTTTCTGTTTCCCGATCCCCTCCGGTCCATAAAAGAGCAGGGAGGGCGTCTTCCGCGGGCCAGTCAGCATATTCCGCAAAAAGACCTTCTCCCCCTTATGTCCGATGATGGTTTCCCACATTTCCCGTCCTCCTGCTGTCCTGCTTCCAATTTACATCCATTTTTCCAGTTTCTTGATGATCTCTTCCGTGACCACTTCCGGTTCCTGGAGGGCATCCACCACCAGGATCCGTTCCGGTTCCGCCTGGGCCAACTGCAGGTATCCCGCCCGGACCCGGTCCTGGAAGGTCAGTCCCTGGAGTTCGAATTTGTCAACGATGCCCCGTTCGTTCCGCCGTTTCACCAGTTCCCGGGGATCTCCGTCTAACAGCAGGGTCACTGCAGGACGCAGGCCCCGGGTGGCAAAATCGTTGAGTTTCCGCAGTTGGTCCAGGTCCATATCCCGGAGGATGCCCTGATAGACCAAGGTGGAATCGCTGAACCGGTCGCAGAGGACCACTTTCCCTGCCTCCAGGGCCGGGCGGATCACCTGGCTCACATGGTCGGCCCGGGCTGCCAGCTGCAGCAGGCTCTCAGTTTCCGGGGACAGATGCAGCCCCGGATCCAGCACCAGTTCCCGGATGCTCTCCGCAGTCGCCGTCCCCCCCGGTTCCCGGGTGATCAGCACCTCCCGGCCATAGAGCCGGAACCAGCGGGCCAGCTGCTGGGTCTGGGTGGTCTTGCCGCCCCCATCCGGCCCTTCCAGGGTGATGAATAAACCTTCTTTTTCCTTCATATCAGTACCTCGATCTGCTGGAGCGTGCTGTCCTGGGGACCGCTGACCAGCAGTTTCTTTCTCTGCATTTCCCGGCAGTACCGGATCAGTCCTTCCGTGAGCCGCTCTCCCGGCATCACAAGAGGGATTCCCGGAGGGTAGAAGCTGATGGTTTCCCCGCAGATTTTCCCGGCTGCGGTTTCGAAAACAGCTGGCCGGTGTCTGGCGAAGAACGCCTCCCGCGGGGACAGCACCCTTTCCGGCAGCTCCGCCAGGGGAGGCACCGGACCCAAGACCCGTCCGGGCCTGCGGATGGATTCCAGCACCTGGCAAAGTATCTCTCCCACTTTTTCCAGTTCCGGTCCTTCATCCGCGTAAGTCACCAGCAGGAGCACATGGTCCTCATCCACCAGTTCCACGGAGATTCCCGCCTGCCGCAGGGCAGCGGCGGCTTCCGGTCCGGTAACGCCCAGGGAACTCACCTGGAGGGTGATTTTTCCTGGGTCCAGGGCCGTCACACCGCCCTTGCCCACCAGTTCCTGTTCCAGGACGGGCAGCCCCGGCACCTGATGGAGGGCCCGGCGCAGGGTCCCTGCAGCCCGCAGGGAGGCTTCCGCCATGGCTTTGCCCCGCTCTGCCAGCTGAGCCTGGGCCGCATCCAGGGCCCCCATCAAAAGGTAATTGGGACTGGTGGTGGTCACCAGGCTCATGGCCGCTTCCATGGCTTCCGGACAGATCCGGCCATAGCGCACCTGGAGCAGGCTGCACTGGGTCATGGCACCCAGGATCTTGTGGGTACTCTGGGCTGCCGCATCGGCTCCGGAAGCCATGGCACTGGGCGGCAGCCGGTCCGAAAACCCCAGGTGGGGGCCGTGGGCCTCATCCACCAGCAACAGGGCCCCGTGGGCATGGGCGATTTCTGCGATCTTCCGGGTATCCGCCACCAGCCCGAAATAGTTGGGGGTAGTCAGGAATACAGCCCGGATCTCCGGATCTTTGTCCAGGGCCTGTGCCACCTGTTCCGGACTCATCTGCAAAGTCAGGCGCCAATGGGGATCGTATGCCGGCTGCACGTACACCGGATCCAATCCCCCCAGGATCAGCCCTCCCAGGACGCTCCGGTGGCTGTTCCGAGGCACCAGGATCTTCTCTCCCGGGCGCAGAGCCCCCAGCAGCATGCCGTGGATCACGCCCGTGGTCCCGTTGACTCCCAAGAAACAGCGGTCCGCCCCGTAAAGCCGGGCTGCCAGCTCTTCCGTTTCCCGGATGCAGCCCTCCGGATGGTGGATATCGTCCAGTTCGGCCATGAGAGACACATCGCTCTCCAAAGCCACATCCCCCACCAGATGGCGCAGGGCCGGATCCGCCCCCCGGCCTCCTTTATGGCCAGGGGTATGCAGGGGATAGATATGGCAGCGGCGGTACGTTTCTACCGCCGTCAGTAAAGGTCGTTTTGCAGTCACTTCAGTTCCTCCTTAGTAACATCTTATTGTACCATACGGATAGGGGGTGTGGAAAGAGACGAAGCCCCTATCCCACCCGGTCTCTCGGAAGCAGGGACCGGCTGGATCAGGTGTACCGGGGCCGATCCAGCAAATTTTACTGAATTTTAACAGGTTCTTTGCAAAGGGATATTGTATTTTGAGGAGCGCCGGGGCATAATTGGGACATAGGATCTTAATCTGGCAACAAGGAGGAATCGTATGCGTGATTTGAATATTATCCGTGCGAAAAAAGGGTTCATCAGTGATATGGATGGCGTCATCTACCATGGCAGCACCCTGCTGCCCGGAGTGAAGGAGTTCGTAGCCTGGCTCCAGAAAGAAAAGAAACAGTTCCTGTTCCTGACCAACTCCAGCGAACGCTCTCCCCTGGAACTGCGGAAGAAGCTCCAGGCCATGGGGCTGGATATCGAAGAGAACCATTTCTATACCAGCGCCCTGGCTACGGCCCATTTTCTGAAGACCCAGGCGCCCGGCTGTTCGGCCTATATCATCGGGGCCCATGGGCTGATGAACGCCCTGTATGATGCTGGAATCACCTACAATGATGTGAATCCGGAATACGTTGTAGTCGGGGAAACCACGGGCTACAATTATGAAATGATCATCAAAGCCACGGAGCTGATCCACAAAGGGGCCAAACTCATCGGCACCAACAGCGACATGACCGGCCCCAGCGACCGGGGGATCATTCCTGCCTGCCGAGCCCTGATCGCCCCCATCGAGCTGGCCACCGGAAAAAAAGCCTACTTCATCGGCAAGCCCAATCCCCTGATGATGCGGACCGGCCTGAAGCGGCTGGGCGTCCATTCGGAAGACGCAGTGATGATCGGGGACCGGATGGATACGGACGTGATCGGCGGGGTGGAATCCGGCATGGAAACCGTACTAGTGCTCACCGGTGTCTCCAACCGAGAAAACATCAAACGTTTCTCCTATCAGCCCCATTACATCCTGAACGGGATCGGAGATCTGGTGCCGGAAAAATAAGGGGGTTGTTGCACGCGTGAAACCCACACACGTGCAACAACCCTTTTCTTTACACAAAAAAACCTGCCCCCAGGCAGGTTTTGTTTTTGAATGGCGGAGTGGGAGAGATTCGAACTCTCGAAAGTAAAAACCTACCCACTAGTACAGAACACTAAGTAAGAAAAAGTGTAGAGTAGAAGCCACTTTTTAGCCCTTTTAAAGTACATACAGTAGCAATTAGACACTACTTGTATCCCAGAATCTTCCTAACTCTTCTATGAGGACAGCATAGCATAATTAGAGCTCCTATTGCAAGACCCATTTTTGTGTAGAAATTTTTGTGAGCCCTATTGAGTCTGCTTGAATTTCCTTCATTCCCCCTCTAGTCCCTTCTCTATATAGTGAATCATATCGTTTTACTATTTCTTTATGAAGAGCTACAGGGAACACCAGAAAGAAGCCTATCAAGGTGGATAAAAAAAGAAGAGGGAACTAATCTAATGGCTCCCTCCTCTATTGTATTGGTTTCTATTTGGTTCTATCTTCCTTCATACTCTTTTACTCTTCTATACCATGTATTCGGTTTCATCCCTGCTTTGGTCATTGCCTGAACTGCTGTCATATTCCCTGCTTTCCATTCCTTATAGGCCTCTTTAAATGTATCATCAATAAGCACCTTTGGTCTGCCATAGGGCCTATGTTCTGCAAGACAAAGGTCAATTCCTTCTCTCTGTCTCTGTCTTATGGTCTCCCTTTCCAGTTCAGACAGAGAAGCAAATATGTGAAGAATAAACCTTCCCTGTGGTGTGGTGGTATCAATCTGTTCCTTAAGGCTGATAAGGTTTACCTTTTTCTTTGTGAGTTCGTCCACAATGTTAAGAAAGTCTAAAGTATTTCTTGCCAGTCTGCTGATACTTTCGAGATATACTGTATCTCCCTCTCTCACATATTCCATCATTGCTTTTAACTGTGGTCTTTGTCTGTCCTTCCCACTTATCTTCTCTTCATAGGTCTTATCAATCTTGATTCCTTTGTCAGTAAAGCAGGCGTGTTGTCTCCCTGTGTTTTGGTCTTTGGTGGATACTCTGATATAACACACATTAGCCATTGTCTTTCACTCCCTTTGTTTTCATTTCTTGTGATGATTTAATTCTAATTCGTATATTTCAAAATGTCAATCTTATTTTTGATATATTTCAATACTCTTTATATAACTTTTAGACACGTAAAAACACCTCTAAATTCTCTCTGTCTAAAAGTAAACTTTTGAAACATTAATTTAATTGGCACACTATATAGAGATATACCATAAGGTATACCTACAGACAATCTTAAGCAAACAGCCAAAGAAAACAATGAAAAGGAAGGAGACAAAGAATCATGAACACCACAAACACCGACAATGAGAAGTACAGCACTATCAAGAAGATTAACAGAGGTAGAATAGTCACACCTGTAGGAAAAGCCTATTGGGCCTATCTGGATAAGCCAGAGGAATTTAATGGACAGCCCACAAACAACTATTCTATTCAGGTAGAGTTTACCAAAGAAGGGACTCAGGCTCTAAAAAGTGAATTATTGAGAGTCCTTGAAGAAGCTAAACAGGCTCCTAAGTTCTCAGGGAAACCATGGAAAAAAGAACCCAATATTTCTTTGAAAGAAGGCAAAGATAATTCTGTACGGTTTAAATTTGCTTCTAAGGTATCTTATATAGACCATACAACTCATGAGGAAAAGCCCATTAATATTCAATTGTTCAACTCAAAGGGAGATAGATTAAAGCCCTCTGATACTCCTATTCCTGTAGGTAGTAAAGTCCGAATTTGCTTTAAGCCTGTCCCCTATCATATCAACAGGAATAACAATGGGATTAGATTACAGCTTGAAGCATTATTGTTACTAGAGGAGACAACAAATGAAGATACTAATTATCCTTCTGCTTCTTCTTATGGTCTGACTGATTAACTCTGACAACTGAATATAGTAAGTAGTTTGTTTCTCTCCTTTTTAAATTTCTTTAGGAGTGTCTCTCATTAGCTCCCTATTTATGTATCTCTAATAGATAGTCCTAAGGAAATCTCATCAGGAGTTATTTTTTTAATTAGGAGAAAACACAATGGATAATAAAATAATAACAATCAGAGTTGTGGATGCACCCACAGGAGAGGGAAAGACTACAGCCCTAATAAACCACCTAGAGACTGCCTATAACAACCCCTTTACAGCACCCCTAGAGGGGGGAAAGAGATTTATTGTTATGGTTCCTTTAGTGACTGAATGTGAAAGAATCTATAATGCTCTGAAAGAGGGCGGTATAGATGTCTATATGGCACCTATTGAAGGACGGAAAAATAGAGATACCCTTGATGCTATTGAAAGAGGAGAAAATATTATCACTACTCATAGATTCTATGAAATGGAAACCAATGAACTATTTAAGACACTGAAGGAATCTTCTACTAAAGGGAAATACTCCTATAGTCTTTTCATTGATGAAGAACCCGCTATAGAGATAGATATAAAAGATTCTCCTTTAGAGAAATTACCTTCTTTAACCCCTTCTGACATTGAGGAAATGAAGGGACGAAATATTATTGCTATAGATTCTGACAGTAATAGAATTCATTGGACAGCTCCTGAAGATTTATCGGTTATCTATAGGCACTATAGGGAATTTTTCACTGGTTATACTGTTTACCTTTCAAAAGAAGCCTATCAGGGTGGAAAAGAAAACCCCTTTATAATTCTCATGAATCCTGAACTATGGTCTATGTTTGAGTCCGTTACGGTATTGAGTTATAGAGTCCGTTACTCCCTCTTTCATGCCTACTGTGAGCTCTTTCAGTTCCCTATAGAGTATTATCATATTGATAGAAACCCTATTATTAATGATTCCCCCTTTAAAAGGGGCTACATAGACAAGAAGCCCAAAGGATATAAACGCTTGAATATCTGTAAGGAGCATTTATTGGAGACCTCTGATAGAGAGTATAAAGAGATTCCTTCTAAGGGGCTATCCTATAGTTGGTATACCAATAAGGCCAAACCAAAACAGCTTAAGAAAATAAAGTCCTTGGTGCTAGCATATAAATAGGACAAGTCAAACTGAGGTTTTCCATAAAGTGATACAATAAAAGTATATATAGGGGGCCTTAGTATGACGAAGTTCGACAAACAATTCAAAATGGATGCTGTCCAATA